>NZ_JBFAHW010000036.1:0-43859 GCF_040654355.1 Streptomyces sp. NPDC050704
TCAAGTGGGCGGGCTTCGCGGCATTCGCGGTGACGGTGGCGGTTCTCGCGTGGGGGATATCGGGTCTTGTGGGTGGGTGTCCGTGGCGCCCCGCGATCTGCAGGCCGATGGGCAGTCCGTCGGCGTCGAAACCGCAGGGGATGGAGATGGCGGGGTATCCCGCGTGCGAGATGGCTTCGGTGAGGCGCTGGTTGTCGAGCGCGGGCTCGCTGACCTCGGCCCCGGCGACGGTCAGGGGGCCGCCCGCAGGGCCGGGGTGGGGGAAGGCGGTGGTGGGTGTGGTGGCCCAGATGAGGAGCTCATGGTCGTCGAAGACCGAGGCGAACGCCTCGTGGATCTGCTGCCGTTCGGTGAACGCGGTGTGCGCGAACTCCTTCGCCGACACACCGTCCGCCCGCTTCATGAACGACAGGATCAGCGGATGTGTGAGTTCGGGTTCGCTCATGTGGTCCACCAACTCGCCCATCCCGGCCGCGATGATCGGCCCCCACCATTTGACGAAGTACTCCATCGGGTCGGGGAGGTGTACGTCGACGGGGGAGACGACCGCGCCGAGTTCGGTGCCGAAGACGTCTGCGGCTGCCAGGACGGCTTCGCGCACGTCGGACTGGATGGGAGGGTTGCCGAGTTCGGGACTGACCGCGACACGTACGCCGGCGAGGGATCCGGTCTGCGCGAGCGCCAGGTAGTCGACTCCGCTCTCCATCAGCGAGTAGGGCTCGCGAGAGTGTGGGCCGGCGACGACCGAGAGCATCAGGGCGTTGTCCGCGACGGTGCGCGTCATGGGGCCGACCGCACCGACCGACTCGAACGCCTCCGCCTCCGGGTGGCGCGGGATGCGTCCGATCGAGGCCTTGAGGCCGACGACTCCGCAGTAGGACGACGGTACGCGGATGGAGCCGCCGCCGTCGCTGCCGACCGCCAGGGGCCCGAAGCCCGCGGCGATCGCGGCCGCCGCTCCACCGCTCGACCCTCCCGTCGTCCGAGCGGGGTCCCAGGGGTTGTTGGTGACTCCCGTCAACGGACTCTCGGTGATGGAGTGGCCGCCGAACTCCGGGGTGGTCGTCTTGCCCAGGAGCACTGCTCCGGCCGCCTTCAGCCGAGCCCAGATCACGCCGTCCTCGGTGGGGACGTGGTCGGCGAAGTGGAGTGAGCCATAGGTCGTACGTACGCCTGCGGTGGGGGTGAGGTCCTTGATGGTCAAGGGGATGCCCAGCAGGGGCGGCGCGTCGTCGGAACCGCCCGCGAACACCTGCTCCGCGCGTCGGGCGTCCTCTCTGGCCGCCTCGAACGTGGTCGTCACGAACGCGTTGATCTTCGGGTTGTGCTCTTCGACGCGGGTGATCAGGGCGTCGACGACTTCGACGGGGGAGAGCTTGCGGCTTCGGTATTCCCGAGCGAGTTCGATCGCCGACATGAACGCGATGTCGTTGTCCATCAGGTCACTCCCGGAGATATATTGAAGGTTATGCAACGCGTGCTACATTACGCCCCTCGGTACGGAGATGAAAAGAGGTGCGTGTGCTCATTTACGACGCTGCCGGCCGCAGGTCAGCCATCGATCGCTTGTTGAGGCCGGGCTCCATTGCTGTGCTCGGCGCATCCGCCACGCGCGTCGCCGGCGGAAACGAGGCCATCCGCAATCTGCGCCGCGCAGGCTTCGCGGGTTCCCTTCACGTGGTGCATCCCGCCGGTGGTGTGGTGGAAGGCATCAAGGCTCACCGGACGGTTGCCGAGCTGCCCGACGGGGTCGACGTCGCGTTGCTGAACATCCCCGCGTCCTCCCTTGTCCCGGCGCTGAGCGAACTCGAGAACCGGGGTGTGGCCGGCGCCGTGGTGGCCACGGCCGGCCTGACCGCCGAGGAGGGCGCCTCGCTGCGCGAGTTCTGCTCGAACGCGCGCATCGTCGTCAACGGACCCAACTGCATGGGCGTCCTCAACGTCGCCGATGGCGTCCCGATGTGGTTCTACGAGGGCATGCTCACCGATGTGGCCGCAGGTCACGCCGCACTGGTGACACAGTCGGGATCGGCCTCGTTCCTGGCGCGGGCCGCGGAGGGCGTGGGCTTTTCGTTCATCATCTCCTCGGGGAACGAGATGGGCGCGTCGACGGCCGACTATCTGGACTGGCTGGCCGACGACACACAGACCAAGGCCATCGGCGTCGTGATGGAGTCCATCCGCGACGTTCGCGCGTTCGAGGCCGCCGTGGGGCGGTGCCGGCTTGCCGGCAAGCCGGTGGTGGTGCTCAAGGTCGGGCGCACGGATGCCGGCTCCCAGGCCTCGGTGGCACACACCGGAGCGATCGTGGGACGCGACGATGCCTACGTCGCGCTCTTCCGCCGCCTCGACGTCCCCCTCGTGTCCGACTACGACGAACTTGCCGTCGCCCTGTCTCATCTCGCTTCGCCCGGAGGGCTGCTCGCGGCAGGGCCGCGAGCAGCGGTGGTCACGGACAGCGGTGGCGAGGCCGCGCTCGCGGCAGATGTCGCCGCGCGGCTCGGAGTGGATTTCCCGCAGTTCGAGGAGCACACCGTACGGACGCTGGCCGAGCTCCTGCCGGGAATGCAGCCGCGCAACCCGCTGGACGTGGGAGGCAGCCCGGGGGCTGCGGAGGACGTGTATCAGCAGGTCATGCCGATCGTGGCCGCGGACGCGAACGTGGACAGCGTCGTTCTTCTCGTCGAAGCACTTGCCTCGATGAGCGAGGAGGAGACGTCCTACGCGGCAGGCATGTACGAGGCTGCCCGGGCGCTGGCGGAGTCCGGGACCGGCAAACCGGTGGTCATCGCCTCTCCCACCAGCGCGTCGGTGAGCACGCAGGTGCAGCAGATGGCGGGTCCGCGGGTACCCGTGCTGCGCGGGCTGGCCAACGCCGTCACGACGCTCCGGGTCCTCGCCGGAAACCAGCAGCCGGTGGTCCCGGATGTCGAACGGCCCGCCGGGTTGCCCGGACCCGATGCGGTCGAGGCCTTGCGGAGTGAGGTGTCCGCACACTCCGGACCACTGCCCGTGCCCGTGTGCCGACGTCTGCTGGATGCGTACGGCATACCCGTCGTGAGTTCGGTCCTGGTGAAGGACGCCGCTGAGGCTCAGCGGTGGGCGGACGGGCGGTACCCCGTAGTGGTGAAGGTCGCGTCGGCGGACGTCAGTCACCGCAGCGAGGTGGGCGGCGTGGTCACCGGCGTCGAGGCGGCGGAACAGCTGGCAGCGGCGTTCAAGGGCATCGAGTCGAGTGTCACCTCGCTCGTGCCGCATGCCCTGATCGACGGTTACGAGGTCCAGGAGCAGGTGCGCGACGCCGACGAGGTGCTGGTCGGCTTCGTACGCGATCCCGCCCTGGGGCCCACGGTGACGGTGGGCACGGGAGGTGTCCTCGTCGAGCTCATCGGGGACGTCTCGCTCGGGCTTGCCCCGCTGGCGCCGGGGGAGGCGTCGGAGCTGCTGAACCGGACGCGCCTCGGCAGGCTCCTCGCGGGCTACCGGAGGCAGGACGGTGCGACGGACACAGGGGCTCTGGTGGATCTGATCGAGCGTTGCGCATGGCTGGCGGCGGACCTTGCCGACGTGCTGGCAGAGGGCGACTTCAATCCGGTGATGGTTGAGCGGGGAAGCGGGCGGGTGCGCGTGGTCGACGCGCTCATCGTGGCTTCGGCGAAGACGAAAGGACTGTGAGCACCATGGATTCCGTACAGGAGAGTTCCGAGGCCGTTCGCCTCGTCGTCCCGCAGGTCTCGGATGCGCCGTCGTTGCGGGGCCGCGAGTTCCTCACGGACTGGTTTCAGGTGGAGCCCGAGAAGCTCGAGCTGTTCGACAGTGCGACCTACAGCGACGTCAGTCCCCACGAGGTCGATCTCACGGCCTACCCCGACGACCTGGTCGAGGGCTACCACCTTGTCGCACTCCTCGACTACCTGGTCAACCACGTCCTCTACGTCGAAGGCCCATGGGTGGCATGGAACTACGGGATGGACCGGGTCCGCTTCGTGTCCCCCACACGGGCCAGAGACCGATGGCGTGTGCGGGGCACGGTCGACGACGTCATCGAGCGCGGCGACGGGTTCCTGCTCCGCATGAGTATCGCTTCGGAGGTGCAGGGCAGAGAGAAGCCCGGCTTCGTCGTCCAGCAGCAGGTGCTGTGGCGTGAGGGAACAGCGACCTGAAGCAGCCTGGGT
Source organism: Streptomyces sp. NPDC050704 (assembly GCF_040654355.1). Lineage (NCBI taxonomy): Bacteria > Bacillati > Actinomycetota > Actinomycetes > Kitasatosporales > Streptomycetaceae > Streptomyces > Streptomyces sp. NPDC050704. The sequence continues at coordinate 4,176 of NZ_JBFAHW010000036.1, forward strand.
GACCGGAACGCCGGCAGGCCGCGGGTCCGTGCCTTCGCCGTGAAGTCTCCGGGAGCAGCCGCGGCTTCGCGGCGCACCTCACCGCCTGTCCGGGGCCATCCGCCCGGCGGGCCCAGTGCTGCGGGAGCCCCTCTGCATCTCCATGCGAGGGGCTCCTTGCCATGCCTCACGGGCCGCTCCCGAGTGTTCGAGGACGGCGGCAAACCGGCCATTGCGTTTCATGTAGAGCTGGTTATATATTGCGCGCTACGTGACACCCGGGCCTCTGGGTGCCCACACCCAGGAGGTGTGCATGTTCCGTCATCTACGTCCCTCCCGCGGTCGCAGCGGAGTGGTGGCCGGCCTCGGCTCGATCGTCGCTCTGAGCGTTCTGGCGGCGTGCAGTGGCCAGTCCGAGTCGACTGCTCCGAACACGTCCCGGAAACTGACCTCCACGACCGCCCGCGCCACCGGTGACATCGACCGGTTGACGTGGAACCTGTCGGCCGGAGAACCGGACGTCATCGACCCGGCCAACGCCGCCACGTACAGCGGAGGCACGGTGGTCGACAACTTGTGCGACCCGCTGATACGGGTTCGCGCGGACTACTCGACAGAGCCCAACCTCGCGTCTCTCAAGCAGGTCAGTCCCACGCGACTCGTGATGTCCATCCGTGACGACGTCACATTCTGGGACGGCTCCAAGCTGACGGCCGAGGATGTCGCCTACAGCCTCAACCGCTCGGCCGACCCCTCCCGGATCGTCGGTTTCGTGTTCGAGAAGGTGAAGTCGATCAAGGTCACCGGACCGGCCGAGGTGACCGTCGACTTCAAGCAACCCGATGAGCTGTTCGCGAAGGAGATGGGAGCCATCGCGGGTGTCGTCGTGCAGAAGAAGTTCGCGCAGGCCGCGGGGAAGAAGTTCGGTACCGCGGCGGGCGGTCTGATGTGCAGCGGCCCCTTCGAGCTGAAGAGCTGGAAGAGCGGCGACAGCATCACGATGACGCGCAACGACCGCTACTGGAACGACGACTACCGTGCCCGCCCGGCGACGGTGAAGTTCACCTTCATCAGCGATTCGACCGCCCTGACCCAGGCCCTGGACGCCGGCGAGATCGACGGCGCGTACGAGATCTCGCCGACCGCCATCCCGGCTCTGGAGAAGTCCTCCACGGGAACCCTGCGGTTCGGGCCGTCCACCCAGGGACTGTCGCTGGACGTGGCGCGCACCGACGGCCCGCTCAAAGACGCCCGACTGAGGCAGGCCCTTCAGGTCCTCGTCGACCGGGACGCGCTCGCCAAGGTCGTCTACAAGGGAGCCGCGACTCCCAACTACACCCACCTCACAACCACCACGTGGGAGCAGGGTGGACGCGCCATCTACCAGAAGGCCTACGACCGCTTCGCCAAGGAACGCGCACACGATGAGGCCGCGGCGAAACGGCTCGTCGGTGAGTCGTCGTACGACGGCACGAAGATCGTCCTGGCTTATGAGGGCGGCAACCAGACGTACGGGCAGGTTGCCCAGCTGGTCCAGCAGCAGGCGAAGCAGGCGGGACTGGAGATCGAACTCCGGCCGATGCAGTCCCTCGAGTTCGCTCAGGCACAGTACGACGCCTCGAAGAGGGACGGCGTCGACCTCATGCTCAACTCCTCGTTCAACGGTGTGCAGGATCCGGTCGAGGCCACGGGCTTCGTCTATCTGCCCACGTCGGTCTACAACTACACGAATTATGACAACCCCGAGGTCACCAAGCTGATCAGCCAGATTCGTGCCAGCTTCGATGTGCAGGAGCGCGCGCGGCTGTTCGTCAAAGCCCAGGACATCTACGAGCGCGACAACGGCGGTATCCCGCTCCTCAGCACCAACACCGTGTCGTTCCTCAACAAGAACCTGACGGGTGCCGTGACGTCCTTCGCGTACTGGTCGATGCCCTCCATGGCACTCATCGGTTCCGCCGGGTGAGCCGGGTGTCCCGCGGAAAGGAGTCACGGCCGAGTAGTTCTGGCCGACGTCGCGCGCGGGCGCTGACCCGGGGGGTCGTGCACTGGGTCGTCGGGCCGGTGACCACCGTGCTCGCCGCATCCTTTGTGATCTTCGTGGCGCTTGCCCTGGCGCCCGGCGATCCCGTCGCGCGTGTGGTCGGTGACCGGGCGACGGGCGCGCAGCGCGAAGCCGCGCGTCATCAACTCGGCCTGGACGAGCCCGTGGTGGTGCGCTACTTCCACTGGCTGGGCGATGCCCTGCACGGCGATCTGGGCACGTCTCTGATCAGCCGGCAGGACGTCGCGAGCCTGCTGGCGCCGCGACTGCTCACGACCCTGACGCTCGTGCTGATGTCCGCGGTCATCATCCTCGTCATCGGGGTCGCGCTGGGAGCCGTGGGAGGTGTGAGCGATCGTCTCCGCCCGTTCGTCAACGGTGTCACGGGCCTGGGCGTCGCGATTCCGAGCTTCGTCGCTTCGACGCTGCTGATCGGCGTCTTCGCCGTCCAGCTCGGCTGGTTCCCCACGTACGGCTCCGGGGCAGGATTCGTCGACCGCCTGTGGCACCTCACTCTGCCGGCGGTGGCCCTCTCGATCGGCTGGGTCGCCTACGTCGCTCAGATGACTGCCGCGGCAGTGAAGGAAGAGGCGGTGCGCGAGCACGTCGAGACCGCGGTCGGGCGTGGCCTGCCGAGGTCACTGGTTCTCAGGCGGCATGTGATGCGCAACGCGTCGATCCCGGTGCTGACGGCTTCCGGGCTGACGGTGGCAGGACTCGTAGCGGGTTCCGTCGTCGTGGAGACCGCCTTCGGCATCGACGGAGTGGGGTCGATGCTCGTCAAAAGCGTCTCCAGCAAGGACTATGCGCCGACCACGGCGATCTCTGTTCTGGTGGTCATGGTCTTCGTGGTCGTCACCACCGTCATCGACTTCGTGCAGACCCGGGTCGATCCTCGCCTCAGGGAGCACAGCCCATGAGCACCACGACACTGAAGCGGGTGCCCAGCAGGCCACGCCCGTTTCGACTTCCCCTCGGCGGAGACCGTTTCCTCCTCGCGCTGAGCATCGTGTGCGGCCTCCTGGCGCTGCTGGCCGTGTTCGGTCCTCTCCTGGCCCCGTATCCACCCGCGCAGACGAACATCCTGGCGGCGGGCCAGGGTCCTACGGGCGCACACCTTCTGGGCACCGACTCTCTGGGCCGCGACATCCTCTCGCGACTGCTCGCGGGCGCGCGGCTGAGCTTTGCGGGTCCCGGGATCATCGTGCTCGTCAGCTCGGTCCTCGGCACGGCTGTCGCCGTGACCTCGGCCTGGATCGGCGGCGCCTTCGACTCGGCCGTCAAGCGCGTGCTCAACGTGGTCTTCGCGGTCCCGGGCATCCTGGTGGCCGTGCTCGCGGTCGCACTCTTCGGCCGCGGCTTCACGGCTCTCGTCATCGCCTTGTCCCTGATCTACACGCCGTATGTCGCCCGGGTCGTACGCAGCGTCGCGGCGACCGAACGGCGACGTCCCTACATCGAGGCCCTCCGGCTCGCGGGTCTGTCCGGCTGGCGGATCTGCACCAGGCACATCCTGCGAAACGTCCTGCCGATCGTGCTGGCGCAGGCCACCATCGGTTTCGGCTCCGCGCTGATGGACTTCGGCGCGATGTCGTTCCTCGGCCTCGGTGTGCAGCCTCCCTCGGCCGAGTGGGGGCTCATGGTGAGCGACGGGCGGTCGGAGATCCTCGACGGCGCGCTCCAGCAGAGTCTGTGGGCCGGAACCATGATCGTGGTCACCGTTGTCTGCTTCAACATCCTCGGGGCGCGGATCAGCTCCAAGATCGGAGCCAAGCGATGACGGACCCCAAGAAGCCGGACGCGCGTCTGCTGGAGCTGAGGCACGTCCGTGTCGACCTCGACCGGGACGGGAAGCGAAGCCGGGTCATCCACGACGTCAGCCTCTCGATCGACGAAGGGGAGTCCCTCGGTCTCGTGGGCGAGTCGGGATCAGGGAAGTCCATGACGACCCGGGCCGTCATGCGACTGCTGCCGCGAGGCGCCCAGCTCGATGGTGAGGTCCTGTTCCGAGGCCGTTCGGTGCCGGGGATGAGTCGTACGGAGCTTGCCGACTACCGCTCGTCGCACGTCGGCATGATCTACCAGGATCCCCGCGCCCACACCAATCCGCTCCTCACCGTGGGCGAGTTCCTGCTCGAGGGGGTCACGTCCCGGAAGGCGATGAGCCGTCCGGAGGCGACCGAGCTGGCCGTCCGGCTCCTGGCGGAGGTCGGCATGGACGACGGTCCGCGACGTATGAGGCAGTACCCGCACCAGCTCTCGGGCGGACTGCTGCAGCGAGTCATGATCGTCATGGCCCTCATGACCTCGCCCGACCTGATCCTGGCCGATGAACCGACGACGGCGCTCGACGTCACGGTGCAGTCCGACGTGATGGCCATCCTGGACGAGCAGCGCAGGGACCGCAGGCTCGGGATGCTCTTCATCACGCACGACCTCGACCTCGCGGCCTCGGTGACGGACCGGCTGGCCGTGATGTACGCCGGGGTCGTGGTGGAGAACGGCCCCGCGGACCTCGTTCACGAACAGCCGGGGCACCCCTACACGGCGGCGCTGCTGGCCTCACGTCCCAGTCCGGTGGAGAGGCGGCCCCTCGTCGCGATCCCGGGGCGCCCCGCCTCCGCCTTCGAGGTGGGCCCGGGGTGCGTCTTCGTCGACCGATGTCCCTTCGCCCAGCAGATATGCCGTGACGAGCGACCGCGACTCGAACCTCGGTCGGGCCGGCTCGTCGCGTGTCACCGGACGGCGGAAATCGCCGACCAGGCATTCATGGAGGTGAGAGCGTGACGAGTCCCATCGTCGAGGTCGCCGGCTTGCACAAGAGCTTCACCGTGGTTGGTGACGACGGCGCGCGCGAGGAACTGCACGCCGTCGAAGGCGTGGATCTCGTGCTGGAGCCCGGAGGCTCACTGGCCGTCGTGGGGGAGTCCGGGTCGGGCAAGACCACGACGGCCAGAATCATCGCGGGACTGGGAAAGGCCACCTCAGGCAGCATCACGGTGGCCGGCCAGGACTGGACGCGTCCCGCGCGTGGCCGTGCCGAGCGCCTGGCCCGGTCGCGCCTGGTCCAGATGGTCTTCCAGGACCCGTTCGGTTCACTCGACCCGCGACAGCGCATCGGTGCGGGCCTGTCCGAGCTGCTGGCCATGCACTTCGACGTCGGCCGTACGACGGCCAGGGCCCGCGTGGCCGAGGCGCTCGAACGGGTCGGACTGGACGCCTCGCACGCCCAGGCGTACCCCCGTCGGCTCTCCGGCGGCCAGCGCCAGCGGGTCGCCATCGCCCGCGCCCTGGTACTGCGACCCCGGGTCCTCATCCTCGACGAGGCGGTCTCCGCGCTCGACGTCAGTGTTCAGGCGCAGGTGCTGACCTTGCTCAACGAGATCAGGGACACGCTCGACGTGGCCTACCTCTTCGTGTCCCACGACCTCGCGGTGGTCCGGCAGGTCTGCGACACGTGCGTCGTGATGCGCCACGGCCAGGTCGTCGAACGCGGCGAGGTCGCAGGGGTACTGGATGCTCCGCAGCATCCCTACACACAGGATCTCCTGGACGCGGTTCCCCGACCGGGGTGGAAGCCCAGCCGAAGTCGTGACAGGCGTCCTGCGGTCGACGAGCCGGTCCCGTGAGAGGCAACGTCATCCTGACCGGCATCCGCGTGTGGACGCCGCACCTGCGACACCCGTGGGTGCGGCCTTCCTCACGCAACAGATCTCCGACCGTACGTGGCGCTGTCGCACGGAAGACACCGTGCCGTACGGCGCCCTGATGGCCGTAACAGGCGTCCGACCGCGGCGCCTTCCGGACCGTACGACAGTACGAGCGTGTCCGGAGCGCACGTGCTGCGTGCCCCGGAGCACGCGGCGGCGGGGCTGCGGCCGCGGCCGGCCCCAAGGCGGCGTCCTGCGGATCTCGCCCGAGCCCGGTGTAGCCAGGAATCTCCGCCGGACCCACGAGGGCTGGTTCGGCCGACCGGCTCAGGCGTTCACGCGGTGGACCGCAGGCATCGAGAGCAGTGCCAGGAACCGGTCGAGAGCCCGCAGTTGACGTTCAACGGTCCAGATCTCCGGATGTTCCACCGCCGACAGAGCCATGCCGGTCGTCCAGGAGCGCAACAGGTCCAGCGTCACCTCGAACTCGTCATCTTCGACGAAGCCCGCGATGCCCTGGGCGAGGATCGCCCTCATGGCCGGTTCCAAGCGTGTGATGAAGTCGTCGACCGCCGCGTCGGCGTCCCGGTGAGCGACCAGCGCGATGCGCCCCCGCTCCCTGACCAAGGTCTCCTCGTCAACAGGCAGAAACCAGAGGAGCGCCGCGTGCAGCCGCTCTGCGGGATCGGCGATAGCGGCGAGCTCCTCGGCGAACTGGTCCGATTCGGCGAAGAAGTGCTCAAGAATGCCGGTGATGAGCACATCACGGTTGGGGAAGTAGTGGGTGACGAGCGTGATCGAACCGCCCAGCCGCTTGGCAAGATTCCTCAAGGTGAGCTTGGCGAACCCGCCTTCGCCCAGAACGCGAACGGCCGCGTCGGTGATCTCTTTCGCGCGCAGCTCCGGATCGACGTACTTCGGCATGCTTCCTCCCCGTCCGCGGCTGGCGGGTGCCCGCGTCCCTTACGTTCACCCCGTCAGTTTCGTACATCAGACTTTACATGAAAGTTGCGTGCTCTCCCCGTGGGTGTAACGCCGCCCGGCTGGTAGGCGATCGCAGCGTGGTGGCGGCGGGGCCTCCCTTGTGGTGATGTAGTGATAGTTATATAATGCAGACTATGTAACCTGCCCGGTGATCGATCCCGCTTCAGGGCCTGGGCGCACCTTCGTGGCCTCGCGGTGAACCTCAGTCGCGTGGGGTGGGCCGATGCCACGGGACTTCCTCTTGAACGGAGTGTCACCACAGTGCCCATCGCCACCGAACGGATAGGCCCCGCCCCCCTGAGTGCGGTCGCCGAGCAGTACATGGTGCCCATGCGGGACGGCGTAGAACTCGCCACCGACGTCTACCTCCCCGCCTCTCCGGGCCGTCACCCCGCGGTGCTGGTCCGTCTGCCGTACGACAAGAACAGCCGCTACTGCTACATGGAACAGATCGCCGCGGAACTCACCGCACGCGGCTACGCCACGGTCGTCCAGGACGTCCGCGGCAAGTTCCGCTCCCAGGGCGAGACCGTCCCCTTCGTCCACGAAGCCGAGGACGGCTACGACACCATCGAGTGGATCACCCGGCAGCAGTGGTCGGACGCCGTCGTGGGCATGTGCGGCGACTCCTACTTCGGCTTCACCCAGTGGGCCGCCGTCACCTCCGGCCATCCCGCCCTGAAGGCGATCGTGCCCCGTGTGACGTCCACGGAACACACCGTGGTGGTGCCGCGCTGGGATCCGGAGAGGATCGTCACGCTCTACGGGGCGGAGTACCTCGCCGACTACTGGGCAGCCCGCGACATCGTCCACGTCCCTGTCGACCACGACCGCCGACCGCTCCTCGCGGCGTTCGAAGAGGCGTTCAACGCCTCGGGAACCAGGTCGGTGGCCTTCGACATCTGCGTACCGCATCCCCAGCCGACCGACCTGTTCCCCCTCGGGCACCCGTTCCAGGCACGGCCGGTGCCGACGCTGCACGGCGTCGGCTGGTTCGACAACCTGCTGGGCGAGTCCATACGCGACTACACGGCCCTGGCGGCACACCCCACCTGGGGCCCGCTGACCTACCTGCATGCGGACTCCATCGACCACGAGAACCACCGCCTCACCCACTCACCCGTACAACCGGAGAACGACCACAACACCGACGACGAGGCGCTGCGCCGGACCGTCGCCCACTACGTCGCACCGGTGCTGGAGTTCTTCGACGTGTTCCTCAAGGGCGAGCGGCCCGAGGAGTCACTTCCCCGGGTGCGCTGGCACCTGGGCCACGTGGGCTTCCGTACCTCCACGGTTTGGCCGCCGCCGGAGGCCCGCGAACTGGTGCTGTATCTCGCCGAACCCACCCTGGCCGTACGGGACTCGGACGGCGGCCGACTGCACGAGAACCCGGAGCTCCCCGCCGATTCACCGCGCACGGTGCGATGGACCCACGACCCGCACGACCTGGTGCCCAGCATCACCGGGGACCCCTTCTCGGCGCTGCGCGAATGGGTCGACGAGAGCGGACTCCAGTCCCGTCCCGACGTGCTGACCTTCACCGCGGCTCCGGTCTCCACAGCGCTGGACCTTGCGGGACCGGTACGGGCCGAACTCACCGTCGACTCCACAGCACCTGGCATGCATCTGTTCGCCAAGCTCTTCGACGTCTTTCCGGACGGTACGGCCCACATGCTTGTCCGCGGACAGACGGTGCTCCCGCCCCGGCGCGGCGAGGCCGTCGAGATCGACCTCGGGCACACGGGCTACCGACTTCGTCCCGGCCACCGCCTGCGCCTCCAGCTGACGTGCAGCGACTTCCCGCACTACCTGTGGCATCCCGGGACCGAGGAGAACCCGTGGCTGGCGGCACGGGGACGCACCAGTACCCAGACGTTGTCGGTCGGCGACAGCCTTCCCGCTCAGGTGCGGTTGACCGTGCTCGGAGCGGAGGAATGACGACCACGCAGCCTCCGCTGCTGTTGGCCGGCATCGGGCGCTACCCGGTCAAGGGCCTGGGCGGTGAATCGCTCGACGAAGCCTTCCTCGGTCCGGACGGTCTCCGCTTCGACCGCATGCTCGGTTTGGCCAACGACGTGATTCCACTGGAGAGTTACGGCAGCTGGACGAGTTACGAGGCCTTCCACGCCCTGGACACCAGACCGGCCCTCGGCGGCTACTCGGCCCGGATCTCGGGCACCGACACGGAGGATGCCGAGGTCGTGCTCACGGCCCGGGACGGCGAAGACCTGCGGGTCCGGCTCCGGGAAGACGGACGCCTCGACGACGGCTTCGACGAGGGCGAGTTCGGCGCATCCCGGATCCAGAACTGGTTCGGTTCCGCGGGCCGGACCGCGCGCCTGGTCTCCTCGGGCAGCCATCTGTGGGACTTCGCCGACGCCCCGATATCGATCATCAACCTCGCCACCGTCCGCGACATCGCGCGCGTTGCGAAGACCCCACTCGACCCACGGCGGTTCAGAGCCAACCTGTACGTCGACGGCCTGCCCCCGTGGGCGGAGTTCGGTCTCCTGGGCGGACGACTGCGCATCGGTGAGGTCGACCTGGAGGTGCTGCGCCCCATCGAGCGATGCAGGGCCACGGCTGTCGACCCGGTCACCGGTAACACCGATGTCAATGTCCCGGGAATCCTCGTCGGCCACTTCGGACATTTCTACTGCGGGGTCTACGCCCAGGTCAGGACACCCGGCAGCCTCAAGGTCGGCGACCATGCGTACGTCGGCCGGCGCCGCGCGCTCACGTACGCGAGCCAGCCACTGAGCCAGAGGGAGATGGCGTCGGCACCACGGATGGCCAGGGTGGCCTCGGTGACCCGCTCGGCCGCCACCACTACGAGCATCGAGTTCGAGGACCCGAGCCCCGCTCTGGCGGCGGCACGTCCCGGCCAGTATCTGCGGGTGCACCGCACGGACCTGGATGCTCCGGGATGGCGCAACTACACGATCAGCCGCACCGGCGAGGGACCCGCACGCATCACCGCGGAGTACCGCGAGGGTGGCGTCGTGTCACCGTGGCTGGCCGCCCTGCGCGAGGACGAACAGGTCCTGGTCACCGGCCCGTTCGGGGATGCTGTTCTGGACGCGGAGGGGGACCGCCCGCTCCTGGTCCTGACAGCCGGTATCGGCATCACTCCGGCGCTCGCCATGGCCCACGCCCTGGCGGCCGCCCGCAGCGAGCGCCCGGTGGACTTCGTACACGTCGTCCCAGACATCGAAAGCCTGCCGCACTGGGACGAACTCCGGCAAGCCATCGCCCGGTTGAGCCGAGCCCGCCTGCACCTGTACGTGACCGGGCAACGGCCCGGTGACGCCGCGATGGAACATCACCCCGGACGTCCGGACGCCACTCGCGTCGCCGGCATCCTGACGGATCCGGCCTCCACCGAGGTCCACCTGTGCGGGCCCACCCCGTTCGTGACCGACATGAGGGCGGCCGTCCGGGCGGCAGGCGTGCCTGCGAGCTCGATCCGGTACGACACCTTCTACTCACCCAGGACAGTGGACATCACCCCCCGCCCGGCACCACATGCGGGACCGTTCCAGGTCACCTACCGGCCATCGGGGGCGACCGCCAAGTGGAACCCCGAGTCGGGAACCCTCCTCGACCTGGCGCAGGCCAACGGACTCACGCTCCCCGCCAGTTGCCGCGCCGGGGTGTGCGGGACCTGCGCGGCAACGGTCCAAGGCCCTACCGCCTACCTAGTCGACCCGCTCGTCGAACCCCGGGACGGACAGATCCTGCTCTGCAGCTCGGTTCCGGTGGGGGATCTCGTGGTCGAAGAGAACTGACAGACCTCGTACCCAAGGATGGTGTCGTGATGGACCGTTACGTCAACGCACACAAGGTGGAGCTCGACCCGCTGCCATTGGAGAAGCAGGACATCCTCGCGGGACGTCCGGTGGCAGCCGCGAGGACTCTGGGCGAGTTTCGGGACACCGAACTCGGGCTGTGGACACTGACGGCCGGTGTGGTGCGCGACGTCGAGGCCGACGAGGTCTTCGTCGTGCTCGCCGGAGACGCGACCGTGCGATTCGAGACCGGGGAGAGCATCGAACTGGCCCCCGGCGTCGTCGTACGCCTGCACGCGGGGGAGCGGACCGAATGGGAGGTCCGCTCCACCCTGCGAAAGATCTATGCCGTCTTCGGCTGAGACGCCGACGGCGTGCCGATAGTCGTAGAGGCTTCCGAGGACAACTGACCGAGTTCGTCCGGGTGTTCTCCCGTCCTGAGGTCTTGCACGCCGGCTTCGGGCGCTACCGGGTTGAGTCCCAGGACGAGGTCGACAACCAACCCCACACCCTGAGGCACCGCACTCAGCGCAAGGTCGGCCGCTCGCAGTGGAACGTCGAAGACCGGCTCCACCGCGTCCGCGACACCGGCTTCGCCGAGAACGCCTCCACGGTCCGCACCAGACACGGCCGAAACAACATCGACCCGCCTCCGTGAGATGTTCTACGACGGCTCCCCGACCTGGTGACGCATCCTGCGTCTGGTGGTGATCCGCCTGTGGGTGGTGGTGATCAGGCGGAGGCCGGGGCGAGGACCGGGTGTGCTGTGCGGTGGGTGATCTTCCAGTGCCCGGCATCGAGCCGGTAGTGGTCGTTCAGTTCCACGATATGTCCGGCGTTCGCGGCCGGATAGCCGGAGGGGCCGTCGTCGACGGGGACGGGTCCGCCGTAGGCGATCACAGAGACCGTGCCCTGGGCGGTCGTGTCCCCGATGCTGTGGAAGTGCTGGCTGGTGACGAGGTGGCGGAGCGTCATCTCGGGACCGGGACGGGTGCTGAGCATGTCCCGGATCTCGGCATGACCGTGCAGGGGCCTTGGGTCAAGGCCCCTCCGCCGTCGCGGAGGACAGGGCCGCTTTGCAGGGACCGCAACGGTACTACTGGTTCCGCTCAGACTCACGCTGCTGGTAGTCGCGCGGAGACAGTCCGTGGAAGCGGGAGAAGGCGGCGCTGAACGTGGGTAGGTGGGCGTACCCGATCCGGCGCGCGACGGCGCTGGGCGGCGCGCCCCCGGCGAGTAGATCGCGAGCGATGCGCATGCGGGCGGCATAGCGCCAGCGACCCAGTGTCATACCTGTCTCGTCACGGAAGGCACGGTGGATCTCAATACCGACATCAACATGATGCGTCCCGCCAGGCTCGCCGATACGACGCAAGCACTCCATCGCGACAGCACGCGCGCGCGGATTCGTGGGCATCGGCACCGACAGCGCTCGCTGCGCGGCAACCTGTTCCGCGAACAGGTCGAGGATGTGGCGGGGGTTGTGGTCGTCAGGACGCAGTCCGGACCGGGCGCTGATCGAGCAGAACATCAAGTAGTCGTCCCACGCAGGCGAGAACCGCACCTGCAGCGGCGCGGTCAGGTGGAGGTCGGCGGTCCTCGCGTTGCCCAGCGGCAGGGAGACGGAGTTCTCGCGGAGGCCGGTGACATGCTCCATGTCCGCCGGGATCCAGGTCGCCACGCCTCGCTCCCGCTCGTAGCGCTGGTCGCCGATGTCCAGGTACCCGCTGCCTCGGTACATCCAACTGAGGACGTGGATGTCGTTGGTATGTGACGGCGTGCTGGCCGCGGGCAGGGTCTCAGGCGCGGCGGGAGTGTCCGTCTCGCGCATCATCCGGAGCAGGTCGTCGGTCTGTCGTGCCGCCGCCGCCCGTTGCGTCAGCCCACCGGAGCCAGGCCGGGCGAACAGTCCCCGTCCGAACTCGTGGGGGGTCAGTCCGAACTGTCCCTTGAAGGCCCGCGTGAGGCCGTTGCGGCTGGCGAAGCCCACTTGGGCGGCCACCTGGTCCACGTCGTAACCGGCGGCGAGGAACTCCACAGCGGCGCCGAGTCGGCAGTGCAGCCGCCACTGCTCGAACGTGAGCCCGGTGTCGGCGAGGAAGTCACGGCGGAGGGTGCGCGCGCTGGAGAGCACCCGCGATGCCCATCGCTCGACCGTGAGGTCGAGCCCGGGGTCGCGCATCAGTTCCTCGGCGACGGCTCTGGCGCCGCGGGCTCGCGGCATCGCCGGAGAGGCGAACCCCTGTGGGCTCGGCTCTTGCCCGACCACGGGGGGCGCCGGTGGGCGCGAGCCGGGACGCCGAAGGAGCTCCTCGATCGCCTTGGGGGAGTATCCGCGGCCGCTGAAAGGAGTGACCTGCAGGTTGAAGAGCTGGGTCAACCAGTCCTGCCAGCCGCTGGGAACATCGAACCGCGTCAGTTCCGACAACCCCCGGGCGCCGACGCCTGCGTGGGGACACAGCGGGAAGGCGACCGTGCCCGGCTCGGTGGTGATCGCCCGCTCCGCCCGGCCGTCCGCGGGAATCCAGATGCCTTCGCCGGCCCTGAGGTGGAGCACCGGCCCGCTGCCGAGGCGCACGTGCGCCGTGCCGGTGCGCACCCACAGCAGCAGCGGTCGGACGGGCGCGTCCGCCGGACTCCACCGCGCGCCCGGAATCGGCGGAGGGCAGCCGGAACCCTTGGCGAACGATGAGGGCATGACCATGTCCTAATCGTACGGCAGTCTGCGCACGCTATCCGAGGTTAGGTTCCCCTAACCTTACCGGTGCGCGCCCTCCTGATGTCGGCGCGCGGTTCCTTCCCTCGAAGCGATGAGAAAGTTCGGTCTCCCGCATGCCCAAGACCTCGCGCCGGCTCACCGTGCACCCGCCGACCCTGCGTGAGGTCGAGGTGGTCCGGACCGTCGACATCACCCCGGGGATGCGGCGGGTCACACTGAGCGGCGCACAGCTGCGTGCGTTCACCGCCGAGGACGGCTTCGCGCGGCCTGCCTTCGAGTCCGAAGGCTTCGACGACGACCTCGTGTTCTACTTCCCGTACCCAGGTCAGCGCGATCCGGTGCTCCCGGTCCAGGGCGAGGCCAAGTTGACCGTGCCCAAGGATCCTCGACCGCTTTCGAGGGCCTACACGGTCCGCCGGTGGGACCCCGAGGCCGGCGAGCTGGACGTGGACTTCGTCAAGCACGGGGTGGGCGCGGGAACGACGTGGGCCTACCGCACCCGGCCGAGTGACCGGATCCACCTCAGCGGCCCGAGCACGTCGAAGGCGTTCCCGGTCGGCGCCGACTGGTGGCTCGTGGCAGGCGACGACACCGCACTCCCCGCGATCGGCCGCCTGCTCGACGAGCTCCCGTCCGACGCCCGGGCGCAGGTGTTCATCGAGATCGCCGAGGACGCCCACCGCCAGGAGCTGCGTGAGCTGCCCGGGGTGGACGTGACGTGGCTGGTCCGCTCCGGAGCGACGGCCGGGGCCGCCTCGCCGCTCACCGAGGCCGTCCGCGGTACGCAGTGGTGGTCAGGCCAGGCGTTCGTGTGGCTGGCCGGTGAGCACATGGCCGTCCGGGACATCCGCCGGCACCTGGTCGAGGACCGTGGTGTGCCCAAGGAGGACATCGACTTCGCCGGCTACTGGCGTCGCTCCGAGGTCGTCGCTCTGGAGTCCGACGGGGCGGTACCCGACCCGGAGAGGACGGTCACCCCGTTCCAAAAGCTTCACGAAATGACCGAGCTCGTCGCGCCGATCGCGATCCGCACCGCCGTCGAGCTGGGCGTTCCCGATCTGGTCTCCCGCGGCGTGACCAGCGTGACCGAGTTGGCCGCCAAGGTCGGTGCCGACGAGCGCGCTCTGGGCAAGCTGCTGCGTTACCTGCACACCCTGGACGTGGTGACCGAGACAGAACCGTGTCACTACGCCCTGACGCCGGTCGGCGACGTCCTCACTCTCGAGTTCATCGCCGACCGGCTCCACTCCGCTGGGGTGGTCGGTCGCGAGATGCTCGGGATCCACGGCCTCACGGAGTCGGTTCGCACCGGCCGGCCCGCCTACGCCTCGGTCACCGGCCGGACCTTTGACGACGTGCGAGCCGAGCAGGACTACGAGGACCGTCACCTGGAGCGCCTGGCGAAGTTCCAGCCCGCACTGGCCGGACCGATCGCCACGTCCGACCTGCTCGCCGGAGTCCGGCACCTGGTGATCCACTCCGGTGGTGCCGGCGCCCACGCCCGTGAGTACGTCGCGGCCCACGAGAGCCTGCGCGTGACGATCTGCGCCCTGCCCGCCCAGGCCGACTGGCTGCGCCGCGACCTGCCCGCCACGATCCCCGACGAGCGGCAACGCACGCGGGTCAGCGTGCTGGAGCAGTCCGTCTTCGAGCCCGGCCCGGCAGCCGACGCCGTGCTCATCAGCCGAGCCTTCAAGACCCTGCCCGACGCCGACGCCGCTCACGCACTGCGCCGGGCAGCCCAGAACCTCACTCCCGGCGGACGAGTGCTGCTGATCGAGGAAGTCTTCGACACCGACGACCTCGACGAGCACGACGGCGAGGAAGACCTGATCGGCCTGGTCTGCCACGGCTCCGGCCTTCGCACCGCGGCGGAGCTGGACGCCGTCATCGCAAGGGCCGGCCTCACGCGCAGGTCGGCGCGCACCGTCGGCCTGGGCGTCACCGTCCACGAACTCGTCCGCGCCACCGCTGACTGATCCCCTCCACCCGGGCACACCCCTCCACCCGGGCACACCCCTCCACCCGGGCACACCCCTCCACCCGGGCAAGAAGAGAAAGAAAACCACCATGAGCAGCACGCCTATAACGAGGCGCGGCACGGCCCTCGCCGCTGCCCTGTTGAGTACGTCGCTCGTCCTCACCGCCTGCGGAGGTGACGGCGACGCCACCGGCGACAAGGCCGACGCTGAGACCCGCAGCGTCAAGGCCGAGAACGGCACCGTCAAGATTCCCGCCGACCCCCGGCGGATCGTCACGATCGGCAACACGAACCTCCCCTTCATCGATCTGGGTGGCAAGCCGGTGGGCGTCACCGAGGTGTCCAACTCCGAACTCGACGTGCTGCCGCAGGAACAGAAGACCACGTACGAGGCAGCCGAGGTCATCGGCAGCAACGGGGGTGAGGTGGACCTCGAGAAGCTCGCCGCCCTCAAGCCGGACCTCATCCTGGTCCAGTTCCACTCGAACGACTGGGGCAAGGTCGGCAAGCGACTCGAGTCGATCGCCCCGACCGTGTACTGGGGGCTCGACACCGAGTGGAAGGCCCTCGCCGACGCGATCGCCAAGGCCGGCAACGTCACGGACGAACTCGGCCGGCAGAAGGCGGAGTTCAAGGAGAAGGTCGGCAAGATCCAGGAGACCTACGGCAAGACCATCGCCGACACCTCGTTCGTCGATGTCTCCCGGGGAGACTGGAGCGATCCCGGAACGTTCTACATCGCGGACATCGGCTGCTCCGAGATCGCCCGGGACGACATCGGCCTCGACCTGCCCGAGGCGGCCGAGGGCAAGGACCCCCTGGCCTACGAGTCCCTGCCGTTCGAGCAGATAGGTGAGCTGTCCAAGTACGACGTGATCACCTACCCCGTCGACGCCGAAGGCCCGCCGACCGAGCCCTTCGTGCCGGTGACCAAGACCAACACGTGGAAGGCGCTGCCCGCCGTGAGCTCCGGTCGTGCGCTCGGACTCTTCTGCCCCAGCAACAACTCCTACGGGCCCGTCCTGCAGTACCTGGACTCGCTCGACCGTGCTCTGGCGACGCTCCCTCCGAAGTAGAACACCATCGGCCGGGGCACCACCATCCACGGACTCGGACCCGACGACACCAACTGCCCCTCACTCCCAACAACGAAGGAAAGCAGAGCAAGGCGATGACCTTGACACCCCTGAGACGGCGCGGCACGGCCCTTGCCGCCGCGCTCGTGAGCGCCGCGCTCGTCCTCACCGCGTGCAGCGGCAGCCCCGAGAAGACATCGACCGACAAGACGGGCGCCGCGAGCGAGACGCGCAGCTTCAAGGCCGACAACGGCACGATCGAGATCCCCACCGCCCCGCAGCGGATCGTCGCACTCGGCTCGCCACAGACCTATCTGGCCCTCGGCGCGAAGCCCATCGCCTTCGGAGAGAAGGCTACGGAGCTCAACCTCGCATGGCTCCCCGAGGAGGCGGCGCAGGTCAACGACTCGGTCGTCGAGGTCGGCGACGAAGTCGACTATGAGAAGGTCGCGGGCCTCGACCCGGATCTCATCGTCGTCCACGAGCCCGAACACGCGCTGGCGGGAGACTCGTACAACGAGGAGAGGCTCCAGTCGATCGCCCCGACCGTCTACATCGAGCTCAAAAACGACACCTGGAAGACCCAGGTCGGGCGCCTTGCCGAGGTCAAGGACGAGCACGCCGACCTTCTCAGCTCTACGACCTTCAAGGTCCTGCAGCGCTGGGGAGGGGATTTCACGCCCGAGGCCGGAACGCTCAATATGGAATACCCCGGCTCCTATTGCACGAGTTATGCCATGGATGCCGGGCTGGACATCATCCCTGAAGCTTCGGCCAACGGAGACCTCGACCGGGAACTGTCCATCGAGCAGCTCAGTGACACCGTGGCGGACGCGGATGTGATCCTCTACCCGCTCGAGGCTGACGGGAGCGTGAAACCCGAGTTCGCGCCGGTGCTGAAGACCAACATCTGGAAGTCGCTGCCGCAGGTCAAGGATGGCCGCGCCCTCGGCATTCGGTGCAATCGGACCATGACCTGTGCGAGCAAGGTCCCGACGCTCAAGTCGCTCAAGGAGGCGCTCGCAACGCTGCCCGAGGCCGGATGACGCTCGTGGACGCAACGGAAACGGCGATCCTCACAGAAGAGCCGCCGCCTGCGGTCTCGCATCGACGCCGCCGCATCATCGGGCTGGTCGCAGCCCTCGCCGTGTTGATCGTGCTGATGGTGCTCAGCGTGATGGTCGGCTCCAAAGCGATACCGGTCTCGGTGATCTGGGACGCACTGTTCAACCCGTCTCCCAACCCTGATCAGTTCGCGATCCGCGACTTCCGGCTGCCGCGCACGATCGTGGGTCTGGTCGTCGGCGTCGCACTCGGTCTGTCGGGCGCGCTGATCCAGGCGCTCGCCCGCAACCCTCTGGCCGATCCGGGTGTCCTCGGCGTCCATGCCGGTGCGTCCTTCGCGGTGACGGTCGCCGTGGGCCTGCTCGGCGTCCGCGAATCGCAGGGCTACATGTGGTTCGCGTTCGCGGGGGCACTGATCGTCACGCTCCTGGTGCTCGCCCTGGGGTCGACACGGAAGGGCTCCTCGCCGGTGGTCATGGTGCTCGCCGGGGTCTGCGTCGGCGCCGTGCTCGGCGGCGCCAGGGAAGCGCTCCAGTTGACCGACCCGGACGCCTTCGACGCGATGCGGTACTGGAACGCCGGGTCGATCTCGGGTCGCCCGCTCGAGGTCGTGTGGCCGGTCCTGCCGTTCTTCGCGGTGGCACTCGTCCTGGCCTTCGCGGTGTCGGGCCCGCTCAACGCTCTGGCTCTGGGTGACGAGCTGGCGGTCGCCCAAGGGGTCCGGTTGGCACGCACCCGTGTGCTCGCGGTGATCGCACTCACCCTCCTTGCCGGTGGCGCCACCGCGATCGCCGGACCCATCGGATTCGTCGGACTCATGGTGCCGCACGTGGCCCGCTGGATCGTCGGCCCGGACCAACGCTGGATCTTCGCCTACAGCATCCTCCTCGCCCCGAGCCTGCTGCTGGTCTCCGACATCCTCGGCCGCGTCGTGATGAGACCCGGTGAGATCCCCGTGGGTATCGTCACCGCCTTCGTCGGCGCTCCCGTCCTCGTCGCGCTGGTGCGGCGGAAGAAGGCGAGCGGACTGTGAACACAAACCTTCCGCGGGTGGACTTCGGGCGGCGGGTGCTGGTGCTGCGGCACCGGCGGATCGCGGTCCGGCTCCAGTGGCGCTCGGTCGTCGTCTGCACGGTGCTCGCGGTCGCGGTCGCCGGTACGGCGGTGCTCGCGCTGATGACCGGCTCGTACTCGCTGGGTCCCGGGCAGGTGCTCTCCGCACTGACCGGTCGGGAAACCGGCTTCGTCCACGAGATCGTGGTCGAGTGGCGGCTGCCCCGGGTGGCCGCGGCGCTGGTGTTCGGCGCGGCTCTGGGCGTGAGCGGGGCGGTCTTCCAGTCACTGTTGCGCAACCCTCTCGCCGACCCCGGCATCATCGGGTTCTCCCAGGGCTCCTACACCGGCGCGCTGGTCGTGATCCTGGTCGTCAACGGCACCTACGCGCAGCTGGTCGGCGGGGCGTTGCTGGGCGGGATGGCCACCGCCGTGGCCGTGTACGTGCTCGCCTACCGGCGAGGGGTGCAGGGGTTCCGGCTGATCGTCGTCGGCATCGGCGTCTCGGCGATGCTCGGGTCGCTCAACACCTGGCTGATCCTCAAGGCCGACCTGGACCAGGCGATGTCCGCGGCCGCGTGGGGTGCCGGGTCGCTCAACGGCCTGTCCTGGAACCAGGTCGTCATCGGCGGCGCCTGCATCGC
The DNA here is from genome assembly GCF_040654355.1 of Streptomyces sp. NPDC050704. NCBI lineage: Bacteria > Bacillati > Actinomycetota > Actinomycetes > Kitasatosporales > Streptomycetaceae > Streptomyces > Streptomyces sp. NPDC050704. Next base: position 23,162 of record NZ_JBFAHW010000036.1, read on the forward strand.
CGTACTCCTGCTGCTGGCCGGGATGTTGAGCCGGCCGATGCGGCAGATGCAGCTGGGTGACGACGCGGCCGCCTCGCAAGGGGTACGGGTCTCGTCCGCACGCCTCGGCCTGATCCTGGTGGGAGTGGCGCTGACGGCGACGGTCACGGCCGCGTCGGGGCCGATCGCGTTCATCTCCCTGGTCGCCCCCCAGATCGCACGCCGACTCGCCCGCACCGCCGGGATCACCCTCGTCCCCGCCGCCTTCGTCGGGGCGCTGCTGTGCCTGGCGTCGGACTACCTCGCCCAGCACGTCGCCCCCACCCCGCTGCCGGTCGGCATCATCACCGTCGTGCTCGGCGGCGGCTACCTCGGATACCTGCTGTTCACCGAAGCAAGGAGACGCCTGTGAGCGCAATCTCGACCGACACCGCGCGCCTGAGCGTGGAGTCGGCGACGATCGGCTACGACAAGCGGATCATCTCCGAGCACCTCTCGGTGACGATCCCCGACGAGTCGTTCACGGTCATCGTCGGCCCGAACGCGTGCGGCAAGTCCACCCTGCTGCGCGGCCTGTCCCGACTGCTGAAGCCGTCGGCCGGGCAGATCGTCCTCGACGGCGCCGACATCAACTCGTACAAGACCAAAGAGGTGGCGCGGCGGGTCGGACTGCTGCCGCAGACCTCGATCGCCCCGGACGGGATCACCGTCGCCGACCTGGTGGCCCGGGGACGGTACCCCCACCAGGGGTTCATCCGGCAGTGGACCGAGGACGACGAGCGGGCCGTGCTCAGAGCGATGCGCCAGACCTCGGTCACCGACCTGTCCGGGCGCCTGGTGGACGAGCTGTCGGGCGGGCAGCGCCAGCGCGTGTGGGTGGCGATGGCGCTCGCGCAGCACACCGACATCATGCTGCTCGACGAACCGACCACCTTCCTCGACATCACCCACCAGATCGAGCTCCTTGAGCTGTTCACCGACCTGCACCACGCCGGCCACACCATGGTCGCCGTACTGCACGACCTGAACCACGCTGCCCGCTACGGCACCCACCTGATCGCCATGAAGGACGGCGTCGTGGTCGCCACGGGTACTCCGGACGAGGTCGTCACGGCCGAGCTGGTCGAGGAGGTGTTCGGTCTGCGCTGCCTGGTGATGCGCGATCCGGTGGCCGGCAGCCCCCAGGTGGTGCCGCTCGGCCGCGAACGAACCCGGCACAGGTCCGCTGACAACACCGATGCAGAGAGCGCGATAAATGTCTGATCCCTCTGTCGAGAAGCTGTCGACCGGTGAGTGGAGCCCGGAGAGGTTCAGACGACATCTCCAGGAGACAGGTACACCGCTTGTCGAGCGGGTCTCTGCGGACGAGGTGGAGGTGACCTTCGTCGACGAGCCCGGAGACGACACGACGGTCACCCTCTCGGTGGTGATCGGCCCCAGAATCGGCTTCAACCCGATCGACACGGAGTTCGCCTCGGTGGCGGGGACGCCGTTTCGCGTTCTCACCCTGCGGATGCGTTCGGACCTGCGCTTCTCGTACGTATTCGCACGACGTGGGCCGGCAGGCGAGGGCGAACAGGTTGCGGACCCGTTCAACCCGCCGCGGAGGTTCTCGGAGTGCTCGGTGGAGCGGTTCTCCGGGGCCTCGGTGGCCGTGCTGCCCGACGCGGTGCCGTTGGCCTGGCTCGATCAGGCCGAGGCGCGGCCGGCCCCGGCAATGGATTCCGCCGTGCTGGCGAGTGAGTTCCTGGGAAACGAACGACGCTTCTGGGTCTCGATGCCCCCTGGCGAGCTCTCGGACGGGAGCGCACTGCCCTTCGTGATCCAGTTGGACGGGACACCGGATCACAGCGCGCCAAGCGTCCGTGATGCCCTTGTCGAGGCGGGACTGATCCGGCCCTGTGCGGTGGTCCTCGTCGATCAGCTCGGACTGCAGCGCTACAAAGAGCTGCTCTGCAATCCGGCGTTCTCTCGGATGCTGGTCGAAGAACTGCTGCCGTGGCTCCACCACCGGTATCCGCTCTCGCGCGACCCCGCCGACGTGGCGCTGGCCGGCGAGAGCTTCGGCGGCTTGTGTGTCGGCTGGACAGCGCTGCATCACCCGAGTGCGTTCGGCAACGCCATTCTCCAGTCCCCGTCGTGCGGGTACCACCCCGATCTCACATGGGGCACCGGGGCAGGTGAGCTGCTGCGCCGCACCCCCGTACCGACACTGATCGCCGACTTCCTGACTGAGGAGACGGCACCGATCCGCATCTTCCACGACGTCGGTGAGCTGGAGAGCTCGCTCACCCACAGCCGCTGGCTCGACCACGTGCTCACCGGCAAGGGCTACGACACCCTCTACCGGGAGTTCGCCGGCGGACACGACTACGCATGGTGGCGAGGCATCTTCGCCGATGCCCTGCTCTGGTGCTTCCCGCTCAGGAGCAGGGACGGGAGCCAGGCGTGAGCAGCTCTTCGCGTTTCTCGGGCGCCGACACCGCAGGACTGGGGCGGGGACCGCTGACCCGCTGGCTGCCAGTGCTCCTGCTCGCTCCCGCCGAGCCGCTCGGTGCTCGGCCGTTCGAGTGCGGGCCGGGGACCACCCCGGGCCGGTTCCTGCTGCGCGTGATCTTCTCGGTGAGACGAGTCAGCGTTCCCGCGATGCTGCTGGCGATCGTGTGGCAGGTGGGCGAGTCCGCGGTCCCGGTGGTGATGGGACTCGCGATCGACCAGGCCGTTGCGACCGGGGATGAGGGACAGCTGGCCCTGTGGCTCGGCATGCTGGTGGCCCTCTACGTCGCGCTGACGTCGGCGGCGAGGCTCTCGCTGCGGCTTACCGCCCATGCGGTGCAGGTACTTCAGCACCGACTCCGCGGCACCCTCTCCACGGGCGTGCTGCACCCGGTCGGCGGCACAGGCCGTGCGCCGGACGGCAACGTGGTCTCGGTGATGACGAACGACGTCGCGCGCCTGTCCAACGCGGTGATCCTGATGATCATCCCGGTCTCGAGGATCACAGCCATCGGATTCATCGCGGTATCGCTGCTGGCGACGCACTGGCTGCTCGGACTCGTGGTGCTGTTCGGGGCGCCGGTCGCGGTCTGGTCGATGGGCGTGCTCAGCCAGCGGCTCTCCTGGGACACCCGCGAGTACCAGGAGCTGCTGGCCTCCACGGTCGGACAGGCCACGGACCTGGTCGCCGGCTACCGGGTGATCAAGGGGATGCGTGCCGAGGCCGAGGCGACCAGCCGGTACCGGCAGGCAAGCCAAAAAACCCTTGTCGGCGCCAGGCGCAACGCGGGCCTGCTGGGGAGGTTCTTGGTGGGCTCAGGCGTGGTCAGCGGCACGTTCGTCGCCGCGGTGGTGGGGCTGGCGGGCTGGTTCGCCGTGGACGGACAGCTCAGCATCGGCGGGCTGATCACTGCCGTCGGCCTCGCCCAGGCACTGCTGCCGCAGATCCAGGCGATCGCGAGCACGTCCATCCCCAACCTCGCCGGCGCCCGCGCCTCGTCCATGCGTGTCCTCGACGTGCTGCGGGACAACGCCACGTCGACGGCTGGGCCCGATGACGCGACCCGGCGGGAGGTCACCGCGCTGCCGGAGCTGGACGTGGTCGTGCCGAGCGTCTCCGGGCCCGGCATGACGATCCGGGTCGAGCCCGGCGAGCTCGTGGGCGTGCGCGCCGACGACCGGACCGCCGCCCGTGTCGTCGAGGCGCTGCTGGACCCGTGGGCCGAAGGAGAGATCGAGGCGCGGCTCGACGGGATCGCGGCGCGGAAGCTGTCCCCGGTCGAGTACCGCTCCCGGGTCACCGTCGCGCCGCACCGCGTCACGCTGTTCAGCGGCACCCTCCGCGACAACGTCGCCGTGATCGCGGGCGCGCCCGAGCGGGTGGACGCCGCGGTGCGAGCCGCCGCTTGCGACGACTTCGCGGCCGACCTAGACGTCCCGGTCGGCGAGGGCGGCAACCGGCTCTCGGGCGGCCAGCGTCAGCGGGTCGCGCTCGCCCGCGCCCTGGCGAGCGACGCACCGGTGCTCGTGCTGCACGACCCGACCACCGCGGTCGACTCGGTCACCGAGCACACGATCGCGGGCCGGCTGCGCGGTGTCCGGGCAGGCCGCTCGACGCTGCTGATCGCCTCGACTCCGGCGCTGCTCGCTGCCTGCGACCGCGTCGTCGAGCTGCCTGACGACGTACCCGCGACCTCAAGGACAGCGCAGTGAGCGGCACCTCCGCCGTACCCGAGACCGCAGCTTCCAACACCGGGCTGCCGGTCGCGAGCGGCCGGGAGACGGTCAGGGAGGTGTGGCGACTCAGCCACGGGTACCGGCTCCGGCTCGCCGCGACCGGGGTGCTGGGGATCATCAGCACCGGCGTCGACCTGATCGTTTCCGTGGCGATCGGATTCCTCGTCGACCGCGTGCAGGCCGGCACCGCGGACCTCGCCACAGTGCTGACGGTCACGGTCGTCATGGCGCTCTCGGCAGTCCTCGGTGCTGCGGGCACCGCGCTGACGATCGTGCTCGCCACCCGCGTCTACCACTCCATCCTCGCCGCGCTGCGCGAGCAGCTCGTGAGCCGCGCCATGACGCTCCCACAGCACCTCGTCGAGCGCGTCGGTACCGGAGACCTGATCTCGCGGTCCAGCGACGACGTCACCGCGGTCGCCGACGCCGCCCCCGCCGTGATCCCGGTCCTCACCGTCACCGCATTCACCATCGTCGTGTCGCTGGGCGGGCTCGCGGCACTGGAATGGCCCTACGCGGCCGCCTTCGCCGTCGTGCTGCCGTTCTACGCGCTGGCCGTGCGGTGGTATCTGCGCATCGGGCTAGGGGTCTACCGCGCCGAGCGCACGGCGATGAGCGCGCGTGCCCAGCAGATCCTCGAGTCCCAGCGCGGCTACGCCACCGTGCTCGGCTTCGGGCTCGCCGAGCAACGGCACCGGGCTGTGATGACGAACTCCTGGCGCGTCGCGGGGCAGTCGCTACGCGCACGCACCGTGCTGAGCATGCTCAATGCCCGGCTCAACCTCGGGGAGTGCCTGAGCCTGGCCGCTGTACTCGTCGTCGGCTTCGTCCTCATCGACCACAAGGCATCGACCGTCGGCGGCGCCACCACCGCCATGCTGCTCGTGCTACGCCTGCTCGGACCGGTCAACCAGCTGCTGCTGGTCATCGACACTCTCCAGTCCGCCCTCGCATCGCTGAGCCGCATGATCGGGGTGGTCACGATTCCGTTCAGCTCGTCGGATGTCCCAGCGCAGGCCGCGAGCACCGCCATACAACTCGACGAGGTCTCATTCCGTTACGACGAGGGGCCACGGGTGCTCGACTACATCACCCTCAACATCCCGTCCGGTCAGCGCGTGGCCGTCGTCGGCGTGTCCGGGGCAGGCAAGACCACGCTCGCCGGCGTGGTCGCCGGCACCCACCTACCTGAGACCGGGACGGTGACTCGCCCCAGCCGTACCGCGATGATCACCCAGGAGGGCCACGTCTTCGCGGGCACCCTGCGCGACAACCTCACCCTCGCCGCACCCGGGGCCACCGACCGCGACCTCCATACAGCGCTTGAAGCCACCGGCGCTGCATCGATCCTCGATGTTCTCCCCGACCGGTTGGACACCCTGCTGGGTGTCGGCGGACACCCACTCACCGACGCACAGGCGCAGCAACTCGCCCTCGCCCGCCTGCTGCTCACCGACGCTGATCTGGTGATCCTTGACGAAGCGACCGCCGAGGCCGGCTCCACCTACGCCGGACAGCTCGACCGCGCTGCTGATGCTGTCCTCGCTGGGCGCACCGCAGTCGTAGTCGCGCACCGTCTCTCCCAAGCAGCAACCTGCGACCGGATCATGGTGATGGAGCGCGGCCGGATCATCGAGACCGGCACCCACGGAGAGCTGGTTGATGCCGGTGGTGTGTACGCCGGATTGTGGACCGCCTGGGAGGCCGCTCGGTGACAACAGCATCACCAGGCCATACGCCGCAGTCCGCGGAGCTTGTCGTCCTGGGTGAGTCGGTCTGGGTAGCGGGTCAGCCAGGCGGCGACCTGACGGACGGTCGGTCGAGGCGCTCGATCGAGGTGTCGCCGGTGTCGGGGAGCAGGATGTGCGAGGTGTCAGACAACAGGCCGGGCGAGCAGCAACAGGAGAATCACCACTCCGATGCCGATGACCGTGCGGCTCCTGGCCAGGTAGCCGTAGAACAGTACGACAAGGGCAACGATCATGGACCTCCTGGCCGTCCTGCTGCACCGGCTGGATGCCGTGCTCGTCGTCCCGGGCGGGCCGACCATGATCCAGCGGGACGAGGACCGCGAGCTTCTGCCCGCCTCCTTCAGGGAGGAGTGGCCCATCGTCATGGCCCGTACCGGCGCGGAGATCGACCGGGCGATCCGGGCTTCCTGAACGAACGGGCGAGGGCCCGTCCCCGGTGCGTGTCACCGGGAACGGCCCCGTCGTCTCCGCGCGGACGCGGCTGCCGGCCAGTACGCCTCCGCCACAGCAGCCACGCCAAGATCCGATGCATCGGCGAGCAGGCCATGGCCACGTTCAAAAGCTGGCGCCTCCTGCGAAAGCTCCGCTGCAGCACCAACCGGATCGCCGGCATCGTGAAGACCGTTCTCGTCCTTAACCACGCCTCAACTGAGGTTGGAAAAGGCTGAGTGTCGCACCCTGCCCCAACAACCAGGCAGCATGACCGGATACGGCGACGGACCGGCCGTAAGCGGTATCTGTCGGCTTCGAGGAGACGGGCCAGGGCGCCGGTGTCGGTGCTGTTCCGAGCTGTCCTCCCGGTGGTGGAAGGGGCGGCCGCGTCAGCGCCGCTGGAAGGCGTGGTTCAGGACGTCGCGGGTGACCGCCAGCCCGAGCCGGTGCCCGTGCTCGGAGGCGAAGCGGTAATGCACGCCGGCCCAGACTCGCGCCTCCAGGAGTTCGGCTGTGGCCGCCCGAAGGCTGTCGTAGTGGCGGGTCGTGCCGGAGGCGGGGCTGTACGCGGCGAACGTGAGGTCGTCACGGCCGAAGAACGACCCCAGGGCCGTCATGACCGCCGTGGTGAAGCAGGCGTGGCCCGACGGGTACTCCGGCGACGGGGCGGTGACCCGCAGCGGCGTCCAGTCCGGGTCGGGATCGGTGGCCGCGTTGCCGTCGGTGCCGGCGAGCGGAATGGCCGTCACCGGGCGCCAGAAGTTCCAGTGCGCCTTGGCCTTGTAGCAGGCGATCAGGGTATCGGTGGAGGCCACGTACACCATGGCGAGCAGCCGGGCTGTCCGGAGGCTGCTGAGGCGGTGCGCGTCGGCGAGTTGCCGGGTGATCGACCATTCGACCATCTGGGGGTCGTCCCACCAGATCGCCGCCTCGGTCTGGTCCTCGGTGCGGACGGTGCTGGTGGCCGCGCCGAGGCTCTTGACCTCGTTCAGGTCGCGGGCCCAGGCGGCGCCGGTCAGGGCCGGCGGGGGCTTGACCCGGTAGACGCCGGCGTCGGGGACGACGAACGGCTTCAGGTTCGGCACCCAGGCGCCGACGCCGACGTACCCGGGCGGGGTGGGCCGGTATTCGCCCGGCTCGGTGCCGACGGTCCACGGCGCGGTGGGGTCGAAGCCGTCGTCACGGCGGCTCTCGGTCATCGCCGCGGCGGCGGCCCTGCCGACGGCCACCCCGCCGTCCTCGGCGCGGCCGTCGGGGATCGCGGCCAGCGCCTCGTCGTACCGGGCGTTCAGCGACTCGGCCTGCCCGGGGAAGAGCCACAGCAGCGTGTCGTGGGCGGCCGCGGCCACCGCCGCGGCGGTGGAGTCCCCGGGGCGGCTGCGGGGCGCGCTGACCAGGGGCTCGTACGGACGGCCGGCGACGGCGTTGACCGCGTCGTACACGGCGCCCTGCACGATGGCGAAGCTGCGGTTGCCGGTGGTGGGCGACTGCTTGGCGGTGTCGTAGATGGCGGTCTGGGCGTGGATGTTCCAGGCGATGACGGGATTGCCCGGGGCGGCCTCCACGCCGCTCTGTGCCTCGGCGGTGGTGGCCGTCAGTGGGACGGTCAGGGCGAGTGCGGTGAGGACCGCGATACGGCGTAACCCTCTGAATGATCCGGCGAACGGGCGTGGTGTCACGAGACCCCCCATGGGCTTGTCGGTGACAGATTGTCCGAGCCTATAAGGCAGGGGTCAGTTTTGTCATGACATCGACAATCATCGACAATCCGGCGGGGTTCACACCCGGATGTCCGTCACCTCGGCGACGAATGCGCGGGCTCCGGCCGGGAGCGCTCGGCCGGCGGTGGTGGGGCGATAGCTTGTGTGTCCTTGGGGGTGGCCGGCGTCAACCGGCATCTCCCGCACGGTCGTTGCGTCGAAGGGCTGACACCGCAGCCAACGACGTCGACCGCGATGTCGAACGCACGTGTTTTGGGCGGAGTGGATTCCGTACAGGAGCGCGGAGGCCCACCATGCGGAGTGCATCCCCCTGGGTCGCGCGGGTCGCGCTGCGCGGCCCGAGGGCCGAAACGCCGATGCCGGCCTGCTCTCGCGGCTGCGATGATCGTGCGCGGAAGTGTCGGCTTTGGCCGTCTAAGCTGCTGAAACAGGCATTGCCTTGCAGGGAATCGGACACGGCTCGTGCTGTCGCGGGTCTGCACATCATGGACAGGGGACGACGCATGGCGGCACCGCAGGACCGATGGAGCGCCTTGCTGGACATGCTGACGCGCGACGGGCGGATCGAGGTCGAGGCCGCCGCGGAAGTACTGCACGTCTCCGCCGCCACGATCCGACGTGATCTGGATGAGCTGGCGCGCCAGCAGATGGTCACTCGTACCCACGGTGGGGCCGTGATCAACGCCATCGCGTACGACCTGCCGCTCCGTTACAAGGCCGCGCGCAACGCTCCGGAGAAGGAGCGGATCGCCAGCGCGGCGGCGGGCCTGGTGAAGGCGGGTTCCGTGGTGGGTCTGAACGGCGGCACGACGACCACCGCGGTCGCCCGGGCGCTGGCCATCAGGCCCGAGCTGAGCAGGGAGGGCGCCGGTCCCTCGCTGACGGTCGTCACCAACGCACTGAACATCGCCAGTGAACTGGTCGTACGCCGCCATGTGAAGCTCGTCGTCACCGGGGGAGTGGCCCGCCCGGCCTCGTACGAGCTCACCGGACCGCTGGCCACCGGGATGCTCGCGCAGCTCACGCTCGACCATGCCTTCATCGGCGTTGACGCGTTCGACGTCCGGCACGGGGCGACGGCCCAGGACGAGGGCGAGGCCGGTATCAACTGGGCGTTGGCCCGCCGCGCCGAACGGGTGATCGTGGTCGCAGACTCCTCCAAGCTGGGTCGGCGGGCCTTCGCCCGGATCTGCCCGGTCGAAGACGTCCATGTGCTGGTGACCGACAAGGCGGCGGGCCCGGAACTGACCGAGCCGTTCGCCGCGGCCGGCGTGGAGATCGTCCGGGCCTGAGCCTGCTCGGGAAGGGGCCCAACGGATGGGCCCGGCTGGTCACTTGACGGTCACTTGATGCCGCCGGCCGTCAGACCGCTGATCAGATAGCGCTCCACGAAGACGAACAGGACGACGACCGGCACGATCGCGATCAGTGACGTGGCGAAGAGGTACTGCCACTGCTCCTGGTACGCCGTGACGAATCCGGGGATGGCCTTGGTCAGCGTCGTCCGGTCGCCGGACGAGGTGATGGTGAGGGCGACGACGTACTCGTTCCAGGCGCCGATGAACGTGTAGACGAGCGCGGTCACCACACCGGGCAGCGCCAGCGGGAGGGTGACCCTGACCATCGCGCCCAGTCGGCCGGCCCCGTCCATGTACGCCGCCTCCTCCAGTTCCCTGGGGATGCTCGCGAAGTACGCGTTGAGGATCCAGATGCAGAACGGCAGGTTGAACGCCGCGTTGACCAGGATCAACCCCTCCGCGGTGTCGGTCAGATCGAGGCTGACCATCTCCCGGTAGATGCCGACCAGCAGTGCGGTCGGCGCGAACATCTGGGTGACCAGCACCAGCAGCAGGAAGGCGCCGCGCCCGCGGAACCGATGGCGGGCGGTGTAGTACGCGGCGGGCAGCCCCACGGCGAGGGCGAGGAGCGTGGACATACCGGCGACGTACAGCGAGAACCAGAGTGCGTCGGAGACCGGCGGATCCTTCAGTGACCAGACGTCGGCGAAGTTCGACCACTCCCACTGCGACGGCAGATAGGACGGCGGCGACTTCATCAGCTCCGGCGTCGGCTTCAGGGCTGTCAGCAGCATCTGCAGGTACGGCGCCAGGAAGAACAGGGCCACCAGCCAGCCCACGGCGGTGAGCAGGACGGTGCGCAGCCGGGGCGGACGCCGCCGCCGGACCGTCGCGGACCGTGCCGTTGTGGATTGGACTGTTCCAGATTCGACTGTTCGGGAATCGACTGTTGTGGATCGGGCCGTGACGGCGGACATCAGCCGGTCTCCTCTCGCCCGCGCACGACGCGCAGGTACACCAGCACGACCAGGAGGATCAGCGAGAAGTTCACGACGGCCATGGCCGCCGACTCGCCGACGGCCTGGTTGTCGAACGCGAGCTTGTACATGTATGTGGTGGTCGTGTCCGTGGCGAAGCCGGGACCGCCGCGGGTCATGGCCCAGATGACCGGGAAGGAGTTGAACACGTTGATGACGTTGATGACGGCGGCGACCAGCAGGGAGGGGCGCAGCAGGGGCAGCGTGACAAAGAGATAGGTGCGGGCCGGTCCCGCCCCGTCCAGGCGGGCTGCCTCGTACACCTCGGCCGGGATGGTCCCGAGGCCCGAGAGGATGACGAACGCGGTGAACGGCAGCGAGACGAAGACCGCCACGGCCATCATCCAGGCGAACGCCTGGGCCGGGTGGGCGAGCCAGTTCACCGGCTTGTCCAGGATTCCCACGTCCATCAGTACGCGGTTGACGACGCCGTAGAAGTTGTTGAGCATCCAGCGCCAGGTCAGCGCCGTCATCAGGACCGATGCCGCCCAGGGCACGATCAGTGCCCAGCGGACCATCCGGCGCCCGGGGAACCGCGAGTTGAGCAACTGCGCCAGTGCCAGCGAGACGATGATGGTGACCGTGACCACGCCCACCACCCAGACCAGGGTGCGCAGCACCACTCCCGGCAGGTCGGGCTCGGCGAACAGTTCGGCGTAGTTGTCGCCGCCCGCGAAGCCGCGGGTCAGTCCGGTGGAGCTGATGTCCATCAGGGACGTGCGGACCATCTCGACGACGGGCCAGATGACTACGGCCAGGATCAGTGCGAGTGCGGGCCCGAGCCACAGCAGTGGTTCCAGCGCTCGCAGACGGCGACCGTTCCGGGTTTGGCGGGAGCCGCCTGCCGGTGCCGGTGTCCGTTCCTTCCCATCTCCGTCACCGGACCCGGCGTTGCGCATGGTGATGTCCTGTACGGCCACCCCGTCAGCCGTTCTTCTCGGCGGTCTCCTGGATTTCGTCCAGGACCTTCTTGGGCTCGGCGCCCGACACCGCGGTGCCGATGCGCTGCTTCACGGCGCCCTCGACGGTCGCCCAGTTCGGGTTGTCGGTGGGTGCGAACCGTGCGCCGGACAGTGCGTCGACGAACGGCTTGTAGTAGGCGGAGTCCGAACTCAGCGCGTCACCGGCCGACTTGGTGACCGACAGGAAGCCCTCGGTGGACAGGAACCTCGAGGCGTTCTCCTTCTGGTAGAAGAAGTCGAGGAACTTGTTGACGGTTTCCCGGTTCTTGTCCTTGTCCTTCTTGAAGGCCACGAGGTAGTCCTGGACACCGAGCGTGTTGTGCGTCGTGCCGTCCTTGCTCGGCAGCGGTGCGACGCCGTAGTTCAGGTTCTTGTCGACCGTGTCGATGAAGCCCTTGCGCATGAAGACGGCGCCGTTGAGCATGCCGATCTTCCCCTGGGCGAACTGGTTGAAGACGTCCTTGCGGTTGGTCGCCTCGGGGTTGGGCTGGGTCAGTCCGGCCTTTGTGAGCTTCCGCAGGTAGCCCAGCGTCTCGACATTGGCCTGCTGGTCGACCGTCCACTCACCCGACTTGTCGGTCCAGCCGCCGCCGTTGTTCATCGCCCAGATGTAGAACTCGGCCTGGGCCTCCTCCGCGCCGAGCGGCAGGCCCAACGGGATGTCCCCGGCCTTCTTTATCTTCCTGGCGGCGGCCTCGACCTCGGCCCAGCTGGACGGCGGCTCGGAGACCTTGGCCTTGTCGAAGATGTCCTTGTTGTAGAAGAAGAGCCGCGCGCTGGAGATGAACGGCAGGCCGTACTGGACGCCTTCGTACCGCGCCTGGTCGGCGAAGAGCGGCAGGAAGTCGTCGAGCACCTTCGGCGACACGATGTCCTTGGCCTGGTAGATCAGGTTGTCGCGGGCGAAGTCGGAGAACTTGTTGTAGTTGAGGACGTCGGGTTGCTGCCCGGTCTGGACGTACGTCTTGACCTTGGAATCCAGCTGCTCCCAGTCGACGACCTCCAACTCGACCCGGTAGCCGGGGTTCTCGGCCTCGAAGGCCTTGATGAGCTTGTCCCAGTAGGGCTGGGTGTCGTCGTCGTACTTGGCGGCCACGAATCTGATCGTCTTCCCGTCGGAGTCGCCGCCGCCGGACGAACCTCCCTTGCCGCATCCGCTGAGGACCAGGCCGAGGGCCACACCTGCTGCGATACCGATGAGGTGCCGTTTCACGGGATACCACCTTCGCTGCAACCTAGTGATTGTTTCTGCTCGAAACAGGCTCAGTTCAAGCATTAATCACCATCATGCCCAACGGGCTGCGCATGATGTCAAGGGAGAAAGGGTTGCCGGTGCGTTACGTCGCGGCCTCGGCCGAGTGGCGGTGATCGCGCCAGTCCCGCCTGTGTGGTGAACCCGGGCAGAGGGGGCGGAACCCAGCGAATCAGGCGGGGTTCACGCAGAATTTACAGCCGATTCCGCGCGCTCCGCCCCCTCTCTGAGCAGGGCGCCGGCCCGGTCGGTTCACCGTCACCAGGGGTGACAGGGGCCCGTGATGCTGCCGAGAATCATGGAAGTGAATGTTGACAGCTGACGTTTATAGCCAGAACATGAGCAGAAATGAGCATGATCTTGCCGTGCTGCCCCGCGAAGCAACGCCCCGCCCCGCAGGAGGTCATGAGTGCGCACCCAACCGCTCAGGCGGCGCATATCCCGTAGACCCGCAACGCTGTTGGCCACCGTGCTGGCCTTGACGTTCGTACCGCCCGTCACCGAACCCCTCACCCCAAAGGCCCAGGCGGACACCGTCGACCGGCCGAAGGTGACCCAGAGCGCGGACGGCCTCACCATGTCCGTGCCGGGCACCAGGAACACACCCGGCTACACCGTCGACATCGCCACCGACGAACTCGCGCTCACCACCGAGCGCTCCGGGAAAACCGTGCTCGGCACCGCGGGCGGCGACACCGGAGGACTCCGCTTCCGCTCCGACGAGAAGTGGGAACACGCCACCGAGGTCACCGACTGGACATGGAAGGACGGTGTCCTCACCCTCACCACCGACACCACCCTCGACGGCGCCACCGTCACGGCCCGGCTCACACCCGAGGCCGACCGCTACCAGCTGGACTGGGACGTCGAAGGCGGCAGCCCCGACCAACTCGGCCTCGCCTACGACCTGTCGTCGGCCAGCCACTGGTACGGCCACGGCGAGGCCGAGACCCCGCAGGGCGGCCCCGGCGTCAACCAGCCCTGGCCGCTCGACACCGGCGAGGTCGACCACGAGACCTTCGGCCCGGCGTCGTACAACATGATCGACCCGTTCTGGTACACCTCCAAGTCGACCGGTCTGCGCGTCGACACCGGGAACGTCATGGACGTGGCGCTCAACAAGGGCAAGGACGGCCTCGGCCAGTTCATCGTCGAGTCGCCCGACACCTACAAGGCCACCGTGTTCGTCGAGTCGACCCCGCTGGAGGTCTACCGCGACTACATCGGCATCGTGGGCAAGCCGACCAAGAGCGACGCCACGTACGAGCAGTACGCCAAGCCGCTGTGGAATTCCTGGGCGCAGTTCTACACCAAGATCGACCAGGAGAAGCTGCTCGACTACGCCACCGACCTCCACGACAACGGTCTGGACGGGCACACCATCCAGCTCGACGACAAGTGGGAGTCGAACTACGGCAATCTGACCTGGGATCCCAAGACCTTCCCCGATCCCAAGGGCCTGTCCAAGAAGATCCACGACATGGGCTTCGACTTCGGCATCTGGGTCACCCTGTGGATCAACCTGGACTCCGACAACTACCAGTACGCGGTCGACAACGGCTATCTGCTCATGGACGCCAAGGACACCGGCAAGCCGTGCGAAGTGACCTGGTGGAACGGCCAGGCCGGGATCATCGACCTGGCCAACCCCGACGCCAAGGCCTGGTACGAGGGCAACCTCAAGAAGCTGATGGACACGTACGACATCGACGGGCTGAAGTTCGACACCCGCTTCTTCGACGAGAAGTGCGCGCCGCGCGAGGGCCACCAGGCCACGGACTACCAGGAGTTGGGCACGCGGCTCGCCGACGAGTTCGACCTCCAGGGCGCGGGCATCCGGGTGCACTGGAACCGGACGGCCCACGAGGCGGGCTTCGTCACCCGCCAGGTCGACAAGGGCACCGGCTGGGACTCCCTGCGCGCCTCCGCCACCCAGAACCTCGCCATCTCCACCATCGGCTACCCGTTCGTCGAGTCGGACATGATCGGCGGCTCCGGCGGCCAGCCCGCACCGACGAAGGACGTACTCGTGCGGTGGGCGCAGTCCGCCTCGCTGATGCCGCTGATGTACGCCTCGACCTCCCCGGTGGATACGAACGACACCACCACCGGCCAGAAGGTGGACTACGACCAGGAGACGGTCGACCTCTACCGGGAGGCGATCGAGACGCACGAGAAGCTCGCCCCGTACATCTGGGATCAGGTGCAGAGCACCTTGAAGACCGGCGATCCGATCATGCGGCCGCTGTTCTTCGACTTCCCGAAGGACGAGGCCAGTTACACGGTCACCGACGAGTGGATGCTCGGCCCGGCCGTGCTGGCCGCGCCCAAGCTGAGCACCGGCGCCACCCGTTCCGTCCATCTGCCGCCGGGCACCTGGTACGACGTGAACCAGGGCACCGTGATCCGCGGTCCCAAGACCCTCAAGGGGTACGCGGCGCCGCTCGGGGTGACCCCGGCGTTCGTGAACCTCAAGGCCAAGGGTGCCGCCAAGGCCGTCAAGGCGCTCAAGCGCGACGACGCGCCGGCCGCCTCTGTCCTGATCACCCCGGACGCCCCGTCCACCGACGCCGGTAAGCCGTTCGAGGTGACCACCGAGGTGACCAACTGGAGCACCGGGACCCTCAAGAACGCCAAGGCTGGACTGGACTTGCCCGACGGCTGGAGTGCCAAGGCGACCGGCCCGACCACCGCGAAGTCCCTCAAGAACGGCGCCACACTCACCACCACCTGGACGGTGACCCCGGCCGACGACGCCCGCTGGGCCAGCCACGACCTCACCGGCACCGCCACCTACACCGGATCCAACGGCTCGCAGAAGGTGTCCGACACCGTGCCGGCGCAGGTGAAGGCCGCCCCGGGCAGTGTGCAGGAGCCGTACCTGACGGCCGACACGACCTCCGGGGGCGCCCAATACGCCCAGGGCGGCGACCAGTTCGCCATCTGGGCGGGCGGCCAGGACCTGTCCGGCTGGAAGGACGAGAAGGGCGTCATCTACCGCGACGACGCGGCCGGGGAGAAGGCCACCGTGCAGGCCCAGTTGGTCTCCCAGAACAGCGCCTCACCGGTCGGCAAGGCCGGCGTCGCCCTTGCCAACGACCTGACCGCACCCGAGAAGGGCGGTTACGCGGTGCTGGTCATGACCGAGAAGTACGGCCTTGAGTTCATGACCGACAGCGACGGTGACGGGAAGCTCGACACCTGGGCGGGCGGTGGCTCCACCTACCACCCGGCGTATCTCAAGCTGACCCGGGACGGCGCCACCTACACCGCGTACGCCGGCAAGGACGGCGAGACCTGGTCGCAGGTCGGCACCGCCCAGGTGCCGTCCGCCACCGGCACCGGCGACGCCGGGATGGTCGCCAGCGCGGCCAACGTGAACTACCCCGGCGAGAACATCGAAGCCGTGTTCAGCGGATTCTCGGTCACCTCCTGACACCGCAGGCGCCGCTGACTCCATGGGCGCCACTCTCCCGACACCACTGGCACACCCCGCTTCCCGGCAGGTCCCCACCCCCATGGGGGCCTGCCGGGGACCAGCCCCTGCACGTCCATGAGAGAGGGAACCCACCCCCATGGCACGTACGTCCTCAGCTGTCGCCGGCTTCGTCGCGGGCGTGGTCGTGGCCGCGAGCACCACCGCGATAGCCGTCACCGGCACCACGGGTACGACCACCGGCTCCGACCTCGATTCCAAGGCCACCACCACCTGGCTGACCGTCAAGGTCGCCGACGCCATGGGCACCAGGGACACCATCACCTGGGTCCCCACCGGCTCCTTCGCGGGCTCCGCGGAGGAGCGGGTCCCGCGCTACCCGATGACCGCCATCCAGGGCAAGGACACCAAGGAGCTCAAGCTGTCCGCCGTCCGCAACGAGCAGGTCTCGGCGCAGCTGGCGATCGCCTCAGGCCAGGACCTCGACAACGTCAAGGCCGTGGTCGGCGACCTCACCGGGCCCGGCGGCGCGAAGCTGTCCGGCGCCGACACGGACGTCCGGTTCGTCAAGTACGTGCCCGTGCAGCGCTCCAAGAGCGAGGTCGACTGGTCCGCCACCATCGACCAGGTCAGTTCCGGCAAGGAGGTGTCCGGCGACCGCAACCCCGATGTGGTCGGCGACGCGCTTGAGGACGAGTCCTCGGTGGACGTGCCCGCGTACGCGGCGCAGCCGCTGTGGTTCACCTTCCGGATCCCCAAGTCGGCCAGGCCCGGCACCTACACCGGCACGGTGAAGGTCAACGCCGACGGCCGCACCCAGACCACCTACCCGCTGACCATCGAGGTCGCGGACGCGAGCGTGCCCGACCCGAAGGGCTACGACTTCTTCCTCGACGTATGGGCGCAGCCGGAGACGATGGCCAAGAACCACGGCGTCAAGCTCTGGTCCGACCAGCACTGGAAGCTCATCGAGAAGTACAACCGTGACCTGGCGTCGCGCGGCCAGAAAGTCATCAACACCACCATCGTCGACAACCCGTGGCACCACCAGTGGTCGCTCGGCACCCGGGAGTCGCAGACCGCCACGCCGTACACCAGCATGGTGGGCTGGACCTGGAACGGAAAGACGTTCTCCTTCGACTTCAACCGCTGGGACAAGTACGTCCAGACCGCCAGACGCGCCGGTCTCGGGCCCGACATCGGCGCCTTCTCCATGCTGGCGTTCCAGGACCAGGAGCACCTCACCTACACCGACACCCGCACCGGCAAGACCGTCTACGAGAACGTCGATCTGGGCGGCGACCGCTGGCGCGAGGCATGGGGAACGTTCCTGCCCGCCTTCGAGAAGCACCTGAAGGCCAAGGGCTGGCTGGAGGACACCTGGCTGTCCTTCGACGAGCGGCCCATCAGCACGATGACGGTCGTCAAGGACTTCGTCCACGAGGTCGCGCCGGTCTTCGACGACCGCATCTCCGTGGCCGGTTCGATCAGCACCGAGGGCGTCGCGTCCAACCTGTCCGTCGACTGGGGCGGCATCGACGCGATGACGAAGGAGAAGGTCGCGGAGCGGCGCAAGGCGGGCAAGATCACGACCTTCTACGTGTACGGGGCGCCGGCCCACCCCAACACGCTGTCGTACTCACCCGCCGTCGAGTCACGGATGCTGCCGTGGATCTCCGCCCAGCGGAATCTGGACGGCTTCCTGCGCTGGTCCTACAACAGCTGGACCAGCGACCCCTTCAAGCAGCCGGTGCACATCTTCACTCAGGGCGACGAGTACCTGGTCTACCCGGGCAAGGACGGCCCGATGTCCAGCATCCGCTGGGAGCAGCTGAAGGAGGGCATCGAGGACTACGAACTCATCGCCCAGCTGCGGAAGAAGGACGGCGGTGCCGACAGCGCCGCGCTGACCGAGGCCCTCACCACCGCGACCCGGAACCTCGACGGCCGGACGAAGGACGTGAGCGACATCGAGACCGCGCGGGCGGCCGTCGTGAAGGGGCTGACCTCATGAGGGGCAAGTGGAGATCACTGCTGCTCGCCGGAGCCCTCTCTGTCATGCCCCTGACCAGCGCAGGTGCTGCTGCGGCACCGGTTGACGCGAAGCCGAAAACCACGCACACCGTCACCTACGACCAGTACTCCGTGCGGGTCGACGGCAAACCCCTGTACATCTGGGGAGCCGAGTTCCACTACTTCCGGCTGCCCAGCCCGAATGCCTGGCGTGATGTGCTCCAGAAGATCAAGGCGGGCGGATTCAACGCGGTCTCGCTGTACTTCGACTGGGGCTACCACTCGGCCAAGCCGGGCAGTTACGACCTCACCGGCACCCGCGATGTGGAGCGGCTGCTCGACGAGGCCGAGCGCGCGGGCCTGTACGTGATCGCCCGCCCGGGCCCGTACATCAACGCGGAGGTCTCCGGCGGCGGCATGCCCGCCTGGCGCAAGACACAGGCCGGCGTGAACCGCACCTCCGAGCCGGAGTACCTGAAGGCGGCCCGGGAGTGGATGAGCCGGATCAACCCGATCATCGCGCGGCACCAACTCACGCGCGGCACAGGCAATGTGATCCTCTATCAGGTCGAGAACGAGTACCAGGGCGGTCGCGAGGACGCCGACTACATGCAGACCCTCATCGACTGGGCGAGGCAGGACGGCATCGACGTCCCGACCTTCGTCAACGACGGCGGTGCCAACAAGAACTGGGTCAGCGGCAAGGGCGCCCCGGACATCTACGGCTTCGACGCCTACCCGCAGGGCTTCGACTGCAAGGACCCCGACACTTGGAAGGACCTGCCCGACTACTCGTACGTCAACGAGTGGAAGCCCGAGTCCCCGCTGATCATCCCGGAGGCGCAAGGCGGCGCCTTCGACCCCTGGGGCGGCACCGGATACCAGGACTGCGCGAAACTCACCGGCACCGACTTCACCCGGGTGTTCGGCAAGATGAACATCGCCGCCGGGGTGAGCGGCCAGTCCTTCTACATGACGTACGGCGGCACCAACTGGGGCTGGCTGGCCGACCCCAACGCGGTCTACACGTCGTACGACTACGGGGCCCCGATCAACGAGTCCCGCCAACTGACGGAGAAGTACCAGGAGTTCAAGCGCCTCGGATACATGGTCAACTCCGTCACCTCACTGGCGCGCACCGACAAGGCCGAGGCCCCGGCCCCGTCCGACGACGCCCTGCGCATCGACCGGCGCGTCAACCCCGACGACGGCACCCAGTTCTTCACCGTCCGGCACGCCGACACCCGGGTGAAGGACAAGGACGAGACCACCCTGTCGCTGAAGGGTGCGGACGGCGACTACCCGCGCGTACCTCAGGAGGGCACGGTCACCGTCGACGGCCGGGACGCCAAACTCCTCGTCGCGGGCTACGACCTGGGCGAGGACCAGCGGCTCGTCTACTCCACCTCGGAGATCATGACGCACGCCCGGATCGATGACCGGGACGTGGCGCTGCTGTACGGGCGTGAGGGCGAGACCGGCGAAACCGTGCTGCGGTACGCCGAGCGGCCCGAGGTCACCGTCCTGGACGGCGATGTCACCACCACCTGGGACGCCGAACGCGGTGACCTGCGCCTGAACTACGCGCACAAGGGCCTGGCCCGGGTGCTGGTGAACGGCATGGAACTGCTGATCGCCGACACCGCCGAGACCGCGCACTGGTGGCGGCAGGACACGGCCGCGGGCCCGGTCCTGGTACGCGGCCCGGCCCTCGTCCGTACCGCCGAACTGGCGGGCGGCACCCTGAAGTTGACCGGCGACTCCACCAAAGCCGCGAAGATCGAGGTCATCGCGGACGCCAGGACGGTGACCTGGAACGGCCGCACGGTCGCCGTCACCCAGGTGCCGCGCCCTGTCGAGCTTCCCGAGCTGACGACGTGGAAGTACAAGGAGGAGGCGCCGGAGGCGGCCCCCGGCTTCGACGACTCCACCTGGACCACCGCCGACCGCCTCACCGCCAACAACCCGGAGCTCGCCGGGTCGCTGCCGGTCCTCGCGATGGACGAGTACGGCTACCACCACGGCAACGTCTGGTACCGCGGCCGGTTCAAGACCACGGGCAAGGCGACCGCGCTCGCGCTGAACGCCAACACCGGCCCGACCGGCCAGTACGCGGTCTGGCTCAACGGCAGCTACCTCGGCACTTCCGGCGACGGCGCGCACACCTTCGACATCCCGTCAGGGACGCTCAAGGCAGAAGGCGACAACATCCTTTCCGTGCTCGCCGAGAACGCGGGCCACAACGAGGAATGGGGCCACGACTACTCCAAGGAGCCGCGCGGTCTGCTCGGCGCCGAGGTGATCGGCGGGGCCTCCACGCTCACCTGGAAGATCCAGGGCAGCCGGGGCGGCGAGGACCCGGTCGACACCGCCCGGGGTCCGTACAACAACGGGGGGCTGTACGGGGAACGGGCCGGCTGGTCGCTGCCGGGATATCCCGACGGCAGTTGGAAGAGCGCCCGCCTTTCCGAGCAGGCCGGGAGGACCGGGCCCGGCGTGCGCTGGTACCGCACGTCCGCCCGGCTCGACCTGCCGCAGGGCCAGGACAACGCGATCGCACTCGATCTCGCCGAAACTGAAACCG
>NZ_JBFAHW010000036.1:43957-96400 GCF_040654355.1 Streptomyces sp. NPDC050704
CGAAGCCGAAGCCGAAGCCGAAGCCGAAGCCGAAGCCGAAGCCGAAGCCGAAGCCGAAGCCGAAGCCGAAGCCGAAGCCGAAGCCGAAGCCGAAGCCGAAGGCGGCAGTACCGACTACCGCGCCCAGATCTTCGTCAACGGCTGGCTCATCGGCCGCTACCTGCCGGACACCGGGCCGCAGACACGGTTCGTCATACCCAAGGGCATCCTGCGCGAGCAGGGAGGCAACACCATCGCGCTGGCCGTCTGGTCCACCGAGGCCGGTGCGGGTCCGGGTTCGGCGAAGCTGGTCGACCTCGGCGCCTCAGCAGGCGGGATCAAGGTCGGTACGGTGGCGGCGCCCTCGTACGACGCCGGTACCTACGCCATGCCGACGGCGGGTGCCCATGTCACCGTCGACGCAGAGCCGTTCCTGAGCACCGGTGGCGCCACCGAGGTTCCCGTCACCCTCGGCGTGCCGAAGGACGCGCCGACCGCCCGGAACGTCGAGCTGGCGCTGAAGGTCCCGGACGGCTGGACCGCGACCACCGACGACACCACCCGTTTCGCCCGGGTGCGGCCCGGCGACAGGGTGACCGCGAACTACACCGTCACCCCACCGGGCGACCCGGTCCACTACGCACTCCTCTCGGCGACTGCCAAGCTCACCCAGCCAGGCCGTCCGGGCACCGTCACCGGTGTACGGGCCGTGCAGGTGCCGCCGCCCGGACTGTCCGCCGACGCCCATGTCAGCGACCTGACCCTGGTCAAGGCGGTCAACGGCTGGGGTCCGGTGGAGAAGGACGCCTCCAACGGGGAGAACGCGGCCGGGGACGGACGCCCTCTGAGTATCGGCGGCATCACCTATACCAAGGGCCTCGGCGTGCACGCCAACAGCCAGGTCCGGGTCTATCTCGGCGGCGGCTGCACCCGCTTCACCGCGACCGCCGGAGTGGACGACGAGGTGGGCGACAACGGCAGCGTCTCCTTCGAGGTGATCGCCGACGGCCGTTCCCTGTTCGACAGCCCGGTGCTGTACGGCTCCGACGGCGGCACCGCGATCGACGCGGACGTGACCGGCGCCCGCTGGCTGGACCTGCTGGTCGACGGGGACGGCGATGTCTCCACGGACCACGCCGACTGGGCCGACGCCAAGCTGACCTGCGGCGGCGGTTCCTGATGCCCGTGAGCGGGATGCGTTCGGGACACGGCAGGTTCACCGTGCTGCTGCTCGCGGTCGTGGCCCTCGTGGCGGGGACGGCGGCGCCCGCCGAGGCCGGTGGTCGGCAGGACGATCGGCGCGCCTGGACGGGGACATGGGCCACGGCACCGAGCGAGCACTACGACGTCTCGGGGATGTCCGAGGTGACGGTACGGATGCCGGTGCACACCAGCGTCGGCGGTTCGTCCGTACGCATCCGGCTGACCAACGCCTACTCCACCGACCCGGTGACGGTCGGTCACGCGACCGTGGGCCTGCGCGACGGCGGTTCCGCCGTGGCGCGCCCGTACGACCTGCGGTTCGGCGGGAAGCGCGCGGTCACCATCCCGGCGGGCGACCAGGCTGTCAGCGATCCGGTCGGACTCTCCGTACCGGCCCTGGCCGACCTCGTGGTCAGCCTCCATCTGCCCGGCCAGGTCACGCACATCACCGATCACTGGTGGGCGCAGCAGACCGTGTACTGGACGGATTACGGAGCGGGTGACCACGCGGCCGACACGACTGGTGACGCCTTCACCTGGACCACCACCAGCTGGCCCTTCCTCAGCGGCGTCGATGTGACAGCGCCGAGGACCGGATCGGTGGTGGCGCTCGGCGACTCGATCACCGACGGGTCCTTCTCGACGGCCGACACCAACCAGCGCTGGCCCGACCTGCTCTCCGCCCGACTCAACGCCTGCCGGCCCGGCGCCGGGGTGCTCAACGCGGGCATCACCAGCAACCGGATCACCGCCGGGACCGCGACCAGTCCCTCGGCCCTGGACCGGCTCGAACGGGACGTGCTCTCCCAGCCGGGGGCCAGGACCCTGATCCTCTTCGAGGGGATCAACGATCTCGGCGGGGCGAGTGCCGAGCGGATCATCGCCGGGATGACGGAGATCGCGGACCGGGCGCATCAGCGCGGGATGCGGGTCGTCGGCGCCACGATCACCCCGTACAAGGACTTCACCTGGGGCGGCTGGACCGAGGAGACGGAGGCCCGGCGGCAGCAGGTCAACGCGTTCGTCCGGGACTCCGGCGGAGTCTTCGACGACCACGCCGACTTCGACCGGGCGGTACGGGACCCGGTGGACCCGCGGCGGCTGGCTGCCGCGTACGACTCCGGTGACCACCTCCACCCCAACGACGCCGGAATGAAGGCCTTCGCCGACTCCGTCGACCTGCACGCGCTCGGCCTCGGCCGCGGCCGCAGCTGCTCCTGAGGAGGACCGCAGTGCTTGGACACCGAAGACTCGCGGCCCTGGCCACGGCCGTGGCGGCCGTACTGGCAGGGCTGTTGCTCCCGGCGGCGGCGTCGCCGGCCGAGGCGGCACAGGGGAAGTGGACGGGGACCTGGGCGACCGCCCAGCACGCCGCGTACGACCCGGGCACCTCCGAGGTGACGGTTCGGATTCCGGTGCGGGTGAGCGCGGGCGGGTCGAGCGTGCGCATCCGGCTGACCAATGACTTCACCACCGAGCCCGTGACGATCGGGCACGCGACCGTCGGGCTCCGTGACGGCGGTTCCGCCGTGACGAAGCCGCAGCAGCTGCGGTTCGGTGGGAAGAGCGAGGTGACGATCCCGGCCGGCGAGCAGGCAGCCAGCGATCAGGTCGGACTCACCGTGCCGGCCCGCAGCGACCGGGTCGTCAGCCTGTACTTCCCCGGCCGCCTCACCCACATCAGCCAGCACTGGATGGGTCTCCAGACCGTCTACTGGACGCCCGACGGCGGCGGTGACCACGCCTCGGACACCGACGGGGACGCCTTCACCAGAACCGACTCCACCTTCCCGTTCCTGACCGGCGTGGATGTACAGGGCGGTGACACGGCGGGCGCCGTGGTCGCGCTCGGCGACTCCATCACCGACGGGGCGTCCTCCACGGCGAACACCAACCGGCGCTGGCCGGACTATCTGGCGGGGCGTCTTTCGGCCTGCTCGTCGACCGCCGGAGTGCTGAACGAGGGCATCAGCGGCAACCGGATCACGGCCGGAGTCGACGGCAACCCGTCGGCGCTGGACCGGCTGGAACGCGACGTGCTGTCGCAGCCGGGCGCCCGGACGGTGGTCCTCTTCGAGGGCGTCAACGACCTCAGCTGGGGCGGCGCCACCGCCGACCAGGTGATCGACGGCATGAAGGAGATCGCGCGCCGCGCTCACGCCCGTGGGCTGCGGGTGATCGGCGCGACCGTCGTCCCGTATCGCGGCTGGGGCGACTGGTGGACCGAGGCGAAGGAGGCCGACCGGCAGAAGGTCAACACGTTCGTACGCGACGGCGGCGTCTTCGACGACTACGCCGACTTCGACAAGGCCGTACGGGACCCGGACGACCCCACCCGGTACGGCGCCGCGTTCGACTCCGGTGACCACCTGCACCCCAACGACACCGGGATGAAGGCGTTCGCCGATGCCGTCGACCTCACCACCCTCGGGGCGGCCCGCGACTGCCCCTCGGCCCGCGTCCGGCTCACCCCGTACCGCCCGACCCTGCAAGCCGGCGGCGACGGCACAAAGATCACGTCGACCGTCACCAACACCGGTCCCACAAAGGTCACCCAGGTCAGCACGCGCCTCGATCTCCCCGACGGCTGGTCCGCCGAACCGGTCGGCAGCACGCGGACCCGCTCCCTCGCCCCGGGCGAAAGCGCCACCCTCACCTGGACGGTGACCCCCGCGGCCGACGCGGCCTGGGGCACCCACGAGATCGGCGTACGCACCACCTTCCGCCAGAACGGCCGGGCCCGGCACGACTCCGACAGCGTGGACGCCACGGTGACCCCTACTCCGTCCGAGGTCCGGCCTCCGTATCTGACCACCGCCACCACCACCGAAGAGGCCCGATACACCCAGAACGGCGACCAGTTCGCCATCTGGGCGGGCGGCCAGGACCTGTCCGGCTGGAAGGACGAGAAGGCTGCTGTCTACCTCGCCGACGCCGCGCCGCCGTCCGGAACCGTGAGCGCCCGGGTCGTCGGTCAGACCGGCAGCGGTCCCTCCGCCAAGGCGGGCATCGCCGTCGCCAACGACCTCACCGCGCCGGAGGCGGGCGGCTACGCGGTGCTCACCATGTCCGCGCAGTTCGGCCTGGAGTTCCTGACCGACGGTGACGGCGACGGAGAGCTCGACACCTGGGCGGGCGGCGGTAGTTCGTACCACCCGGCCTGGCTGAAGCTCGTCCGCGACGGCGCCGCCTACACCGCGTACGCCAGTTCCGACGGCACCGCCTGGCAGCAGGTCGCGACCGCCACCGTGCCGTCCGCGAGCGGCACCGGCGACGCCGGGCTGGTCGCGAGCGCCGTCAACCTCAACTACCCCGGCCAGATCACGACAGCGCTCTTCGACTCCTTCTCCACGCACCAGTGAAAGGCACCTTCATGGCAGTGGACCGCAGACACTTCATGACCACCGCGGCCGCCCTCGGCGGCGCGGTGCTGCTCGCCCCGCCCGGCACCGCCCAGGCGCTCGCCGGCGCGGCGGTGCCCGGCGGCTCCCGCATACCCGACTACCAGCCCACCAAGGCGTCCCTCGACACCCATCCCGTGCCGCGCTGGTACAAGGACGCCAAGTTCGGCATCTTCGTCCACTGGGGCATCTACTCGGTGATCGCCGGCGCGACGCCGAGAAGCGCCTCCGAGTGGTACCTGTGGTACCAGAGCACCAAGGACACCGCCGAGTGGAAGTACCACCGCGACACCTACGGCGAGGACGTCACCTATGACGACCTCATCCCGCAGTTCAAGGCCGAGAAGTACGATCCCGACGCCTGGGTGAAGCTGTTCGAGCAGGCGGGCGCCGAGTACTTCGCGCTGACCAGCAAGCACCACGACGGATTCGCCCTCTACCCCAGCAAGGTGACGGACCGTCACTCCGTGGCGTACGGCCCGAAGCGCGACCTCGTCGGTGAGCTGATGACCGCGGCCCGCAAGCGCGGCACCGTGCGCCCGGGCCTGTACTACTCGCTCGGCGAGTACTTCAACCCGGCGATCGGTCGGCCGATGCGCAACTTCTACACCGACGAGGAAATCCCGATGACCGGCTACAAGCCGGTCGAGGACTACATCGGTGACTACGAGCTCAAGGAGCTGTACGAGATCATCGACCGCTACGACCCCGAGCTGCTGTGGGCGGACGGACAGTGGTTCAGGCCCACGGGCGAACCGCCGTGGCGCAGCGAGGAACCCCTGGCCCACTACTACAACCAGGCCAAGAGCCGTAAGCGCCCCAAGGGTGTCGTGATCAACGACCGGTTCGACACCCACTTCGACTTCGCGACGTACGAGCAGCGCACCAACCCCACGATGGATCCGCAGAAGTGGGAGTGCTGCATGACCATGGGCTACTCCTGGGGCTACAACAAGCACGAGCCGGACGAGGACTACAAGACCTCCGAGTTCCTGATCCAGCTGCTCGCCGACGTGGTCAGCAAGAACGGCAACCTGCTGCTCAACATCGGCCCCAGGCCGGACGGCACGATCCCCGAGATCATGCAGGAGCGGCTGCGGGACATCGGCGCCTGGCTGAAGGTCAACGGCCCGGCGGTCTACGGGTCGACGCCCTGGGTGCGGGCGGAGGAGGAGGGCGGCTCGCTCGGCGTCCGCTACACCGTCTCCCCGGGCAAGTTCAACATCATCGTGCTGGGCGCGCCCAGCGGCACCCTCTCGGTGCCCGGCGACATCCCCGTCAGCGCCACCTCCCGGATCCGGCTGCTCGGCACGAGCGGCAGTCTGCGGTGGACCCGCGGTGACGGAAAGATCAACATCACCGTCCCGTCGTCGCTGCCCAGCGACTTCGCCAACGTCTTCACCGTCGACTGGGCCCGGTGACCGCCATGGAAATCAGCAACGGTACTCAATTCGACGCCTTGGGGCCCACCCTCACCGTCACCACGGAACCCGCAGAGCCGTCCGGCGGTGACACGGTCACCGCCACCGCGGTCCTCACCAACGACTGCCCCTTCCCGCTCCGCAACGCCGTGCTCCACCTGATCGACCCCGGCGCCACCACGGCGGCGAAGACCATCCCGCTCGGCGACCTGCGGCGCGGCGCGAGGACAACTCGGCGCTGGGAGACGGCGATGCCGGCCGACGTGGCCGGGAACGTGTCGTTCACCGCGCACGTGGTCTTCGACGTCGACGGGCGCAGCAGCGACTGCGCACGGTCCGCGAAGACGTTCACCGTGCCCTACGAGCCCAATGAGGTGCGGGACCCCTACCGGACGTTCGCCACCACCGACGACGCCGAGTTCGGCCAGTACGGCAGCCAGTTGGTGATCTGGGCGGGCGGCCGCGACTTCTCCGGCGGCACCGACGAGAAGGGCGGCATCCTCCTTCCCCGCTCCGCCGCCGAGGAGAGCGTGGTGCAGGTCAAGACGGTCAGCCTCACCGGTAGCGACAACCCCACCGCCAAGTACGGCATCGCCGTCGCCAACGACCTCACCGCGCCGGAGAAGGGCGGCTACGCCGTACTCACCATGTCGAAGTCGTTCGGCCTGGAGTTCATGACCGACAGCGACGGCGACGGACGGCTCGACACCTGGGCCGGTGGCGGCGGTTCCACCCATCCCGCCTGGCTGCGCCTGGTCCGCGACGGCACCACGTACACCGCGTACTCCAGCGTCAACAACGGCCTTTCCTGGACCGAGATCGCGAGCGTGAACGTCCCCTCCGCGAGCGGCGCCCTGGACGCCGGCGTGGTGTCGAGCGCCGTGAACCTCAACTACCCCGGCACCACCGTGCAGGCCGTGTTCGACCACTTCTCAGTGGAGACGAGATGACAACGGCGTCGCATCGCCGCTCGGAAGGTCCGAAAAGCTCTGAGAGGACGTTCATGACAGGCAATCAACCGCTCAGCCGCAGACGCCTGCTGACCGGAGCCGCCGCGTTCGGCGGAGTGGTGCTGCTGACGCCGCCGCCGGGCGCCCACGCCGCACCAGCGGCCGCGGACAAGTCCGCGCAGCCGTTCAACACGACCCCCGCGTCGGTCGCGCTGCGACGGCTGCTGCCCGACCACCACCGGCAGGTGACGCTGCGCGCGCCGGCCGCGGGCGGCGCCGACCGGTTCAAGGTCACCGGCCGGGCCGGGGCGATCACCGTGGAGGGCACCAGCCCGGGGGTGCTGCTCACCGGCCTCAACACCTATCTCGCGCGGGTGGCGAAGGCGGACATCTCCTGGAACGGCGAACAGCTGAACCTCCCCAGGCTGTTGCCCGCCCCCGACGGGGAGATCGCCGGATCGGCGAACGTGCCGCACCGGTTCGCCCTCAACGACACCAACGACGGCTACACCGGCCCCTACCGGGACTGGGACGCGTGGGAACGCGAGCTGGACGTGCTCGCGCTGCACGGCATCAACAGGGTGCTCGTCTACACCGGCGGCGACGCCGTCTACTACGACACCTTCCGGCAGTTCGGCTACTCGGACGCCGAGATGCGGGCGTGGATTCCGGCACCGGCCCATCAGCCGTGGTGGCTGCTGCAGAACATGTCGGGGTTCGGCGGCCCGGTGTCCCGGCGGCTCATTGAGCGCCGGGCCGAGCTCGCGCGGAAGATCGCCGACCGGGTGCGCGAACTGGGCATGACACCGGTGCTGCCCGGCTACTTCGGCACGGTGCCGGACGACTTCGTCGCCAAGCACGGCGGGGACGCGGCCGTGATCCCCCAGGGCGACTGGGGCGCCTTCAAGCGGCCCGACTGGCTCGACCCGCGCACGACGGCCTTCGGCGAGGTGTCCGCCGCCTTCTACCGGGCCCAGTCGGAGCGCTTCGGCGACAGCACGATGTACAAGATGGACCTGCTGCACGAGGGCGGCAACCCCGGTGACGTCCCGGTGGACGAGGCCGCAGCGGCCGTCGAAGGGGCGCTCCAGAGAGCCCACCCGGGCGCGATCTGGGCCATCTTGGGCTGGCAGTCCAACCCGTCCAAGGCGCTGCTCGACGGGGTCGACAAGTCCCGGATGCTGATCGTGGACGGCCTGTCCGACCGCTACACCACCGTCACGGACCGGGAAGGCGACTGGGGCGGTACCCCGTACGCCTTCGGCAGCATCTGGAACTTCGGCGGCCACACCCCGATGGGCGCCAACGCCCCGGACTGGGTGGAGCAGTACCCCAAGTGGCGTGACAAGGAAGGCAGCGCGCTCGCCGGGATCGCGGCGATGCCGGAGGCCGCCGACAACAACGCGCCCGCGCTCGCGCTCCTCACCGACCTGGCGTGGACACCGGGCACCGTCGACCTCGACGACTGGTTCGCCGCGTACGCCGTGTCCCGGTACGGCGGCGAGGACGCGCACGCCGTCGCCGCCTGGAAGACGATTCGCGACACCGCGTACAACATGACCCGTAAGGACGGGTGGAGTGAGGCGCCCGACGGGCTGTTCGGCGCCCGGCCGAGCCTGGGCGCCAACAAGGCCGCCGCCTGGGGCCCGGCGGCCGACCGCTACGACACCACGGTCTTCGACGCGGCCCTCACCGAACTGCTCCAGGTCGCCCCGCGGTTGCGCGACAGCTCCGCCTACGCGTACGACCTCGCCGACGTGACCCGTCAGGTGCTGTCCAACCGCAGCCGTGTACTGCTGCCGCGGATCAAGTCGGCGTACGAGGCCGGTGACCGGGCCGGCTTCGGCCGGCTCACCAGGACCTGGCTCAGCTGGATGAAGCTGATGGACAAGGTGCTGGCCACGTCGCCGCAGCACCTGCTCGGGCGCTGGCTGGCCGACGCCCGGTCCTGGGGCGCCACCAGGGCCGAGAAGGACCAACTGGAGTACGACGCACGGTCGATCATCACCACCTGGGGCGGCCGGGAGAGCAGCGAGGAAGGGCTGCACGACTACGCGAACCGGGAATGGGCGGGGCTGGTCGGCGGCCTGTACCTCACGCGTTGGAAGACGTACTTCGCCGAGTTGTCCGCCGCGCTCGCGGCCGGCCGGGAGCCTGCCGAGATCGACTGGTTCGCGCTGGAGGACCGCTGGGCGCACCAGCACGACAGCTACAGCTATCCGGTGAAGACGTCGGGCGACATCCACAGGCTGGCCCGGCAGGTGCGGGACACTCTGACCGCCGACCCGGACCAGGTGACGCTGACCGCGTCCGCCGACCGGGGCGCGGTGGCGGACGGCCGCCCGGTCACGGTCACCGTGGCGTTCACCAACCGCAACGGATTCGGTCCTGCGACGGACGTGACGCTGTCCCTCGACGCACCGGAGGGGATGACGGCCGAGCCGGCCGGCACGACCACCGCGGCGTCGGTCGCCCCGGGCGAGACCTTCTCGGCGGCCTTCACGGTCACCCTCGCCCAGGCCACCGGCGCGCTGATCTCCCGGGTTCCGGCCGGCGCGTCCTACCGGACCGGGGGCACGCGCGGTGCGGCCTCGGCGGCGGTCCGTCTGATGGCGGGCACCGGAGTGGGCGAGCCCTACCGGACCGCCTCCTTCAACGACGCGGTCTTCGGCCGGTCCGGGGACGCGATCGCCATCGAGGGCGCGGGCGCCGACCTGTGGGGCGGCACCAACGAGTTCGGCACGGTCTACCGGGCCGCCGCCTTCAAGTCCTCCTCGACCGCCACGGTCCGGGTCACCTCGCAGGACACCACCGGCGGCTGGGCCCGCGCCGGTCTGATCGTCCGCGACGACCTCTCCGAGAACGGCAACGGCTCAGCGGGCTACGTCAATCTGGCGGTGACTCCGTCCAACGGCTGCGCGCTGTCCTGGGACTCCGACGGCAATGGCCAGTTCGATGCCATCCGACTGGCCGGTTCCCTGGCTGCCCCGGTGTACCTGCGGCTGACGCGCTCCGGCAACACGTACACCGGCGCATGCAGCCGTGACGGCGTCTCCTGGACCGAGGTCGGCACCGCCACACCGGGCGGCGTCGCCGACGCCCAGGACATCGGCGTCTTCATGACGGCGGCCAACGGCTGGACCGGCACCCGCGGGATCGCCGGTTTCGAGGACTTCTCCGTCGACTGAGCCGACGGTCCGGGCCTGGCCGGGGCCGCATCACGCGTCTCCGGCTCAGCCGGCACCGTACGGCCGGAGCGGTACGTGCCGGTGCGTGCCGGTGCGTGCCCGTGCCCCGCTGCCCGGCGCCATTGTCAGGGGGAGGTCCCGGCCCGTCAGACCGGCAGCAGGCGGGCGATCAGCTCGCTGAGCTGTCGGACGTTGCGGCATTCGTGCATGGCGACGAGTTCGGCGTAGGCGGGGGCGGCGGAGTCGCCCGTGCCCCACTGGGAGTGCTGCTCGGGGTTCAACCAGTAGACGCGGCGGGCCTGTTCGGCGAGCTGTCGCACGGCCGGCAGGTTCGGGTCGCTCATGTTCGTACGGGCGTCGCCGAGGACGAAGACGGTCGTGCGCGGGCCGACCGCGCCGGCGTACCGCTCGGTGAACTCGCCGAACGCGACGCCGTAGTCGCTGCTGCCGTGCCAGCCGGTCAGCGTCGCCTCCGACCGGATACGGGCACCCAGCCCCGCCGGGTCGGCCGCACCGTGCGCGAGCAGCCCGGTCACCTCGTCGATCCGGTTGACGAAGGCGAACACCCGCACCTTGCTGAACTGGTCGTGCAGGGCCTGCACCAGCAGCATCGTGAAGTCGGAGAAGCCCGACACGGACCCCGACACGTCGCACAGCAGCACCAGTTCGGGCCGGATGCGGCGGCGTCGGCGCAGTACCGGCCGCATCGGCACCCCGCCGGTCGACAGTGATCCGCGCAGGGTGCGCCGCAGGTCGATGGTGCCACGGGAGGCGCGGCGGCGGCGCGCGGCGAGCCGGGTGGCCAGCTTGCGCGCCAGTGGCTGAACCACCCTGCGCAGCTCGGCGAGTTGGTCCCGTCCGGCGAAGAGGAAGTCGACCCGGTCGGCGGTCGGGGACACCGCCCGCCGCGCGATCTCGTCCCGGCCGCGCCGCTCGGCGACCCGGCGCCGTGCCTCGGTGGCCACCTGCGCACGGAAGGCCGCGATGCGCCGCCGGATCTCGTCCTCCAGCAGCCGGTCGGCGAACCCGGCCCCTGCGGCCTGCGCCCGGACGCTGTCCCGCACCCGGGCCATCAGTGTCTGCGGGCGCAGCCGGTCCAGCGCCTGGTACGACGACCAGCCGTCCGAGCCAGGCGAGGAACCGTACCCGCCGAAGCCGTCCACCGCCTCGACCGCCAACTGGCCCAGCAGGGCTTGGTCGTTGGCGGCGAGCGCGGCCGCGAGCCGGTCCCGCAGGTCCTCCCGGTCGGCGGGCTCTTCGCTCTCCGGCGCCCCGACGCGGCGCGGAAAGTACACGTCGAAGACCGGATCGAAGACCCGCCGCTGTCCCTCGCTGTGGAGCAGGGTGGCGGCCAGTCCTTCGCGCAGCCGTTCCCGGTCCGCGAGGCCGAGCGCCGCCAACGCCTGTGCGGCGTCCACCGTTTCGCCGGTGCCGACGCGGACGCCGTGCGAACGCAGCGCCTGGACGAGACCCGTCAGCCGCTCCGCCACGCCGGGCGGGGCGTTCATACGGCGTCCAGGTCGAGCTTGGCGGCCGCCTTGAGGATGTCGTCCTGATGCTTGAGGACGACACCGAGGCTGTCGCGTACGACGCTCTCGTCGAGCGTGTCGGCGCCGAGCGCGAGCAGCGTGTGCGCCCAGTCGATGGTCTCGGCGACCGAGGGCACCTTCCGCAGATCCATCTCGCGCAGCGCGCCGACCACCCGCACCACGGACCGGGTGAGTGCCTCGCCCAGGCCCGGCACCTTCAGGCGTACGATGCGCCGCTCCAACTCCTCGTCCGGGAAGCCGATATGGAGGAAGAGGCAGCGGCGGCGCAGTGCCTCGGACAGCTCGCGGCTCGCGTTCGAGGTGAGCACCACGAAGGGGCGGCTGGTCGCGGTGATCGTGCCCAACTCCGGGACGGTGACCTGGAAGTCGCTGAGCACTTCGAGGAGCAGGCCCTCCACCTCGACGTCGGCCTTGTCGGTCTCGTCGATCAGCAGCACCTTCGGGTCGTCGCCGCGGATGGCCGTCAGCAGCGGCCGCGCCAGCAGGAACTCCTCGCTGAAGATGTCCGTGCGCGCCTCGTCCCAGCTCTCGTCGCGGCCGGCGCTGATGCGCAGCAACTGCTTGGCGTGGTTCCACTCGTACAGCGCCCGGGACTCGTCGACGCCCTCGTAGCACTGCAGTCGTATCAGCCGCGCCCCGGCGACCTGCGCGACGGCCTTGGCGAGTTCTGTCTTGCCGACCCCGGCCGGCCCCTCCACCAGAAGCGGCTTGCCGAGCCGGTCGGCCAGGAAAACCGTCGTGGCCACCGCGGGCGACGCCAGATACCCGGTTTCGGCGAGGCGTGCCGAGACATCGTCGACGGATGTGAACAGCAACGGGGCCTCCAGCGCGGCACGGGCAAGGTCGAGCCCACTATCTAAGCGCTTGTTCACCGCCCCTGTCACGTGTGATGGCGCCCACCCGGCACCGGAGCGGGGCCGGACGCCCGGTGCGGCACCGAGGTTCGATCGGTCTCCCCGCTCACTCAGGCCATCGCAGGCGTCGTCGTGTCGGCCCGACGTTACGGATGGGTGTTACGGATGCGTTCCGAACTCTTGACGCGCGACGTATGACTGCGTAGACATGACTGCGCAGTCACACCGCTAGGATTTTTGATCTCGGTCACATGCACTCGGGAGACACCATGACGCGACAGGCAGGACGGGGCGAGAGTTCCGCTGCGCCGCGCAGTGTGGACGTGGCCCGTCTGGCGGGGGTCTCGCAGAAGACGGTGTCGAGGGTCCTCAACGGAGAGCGTTACGTCTCCGACGAGGCGCGCCGACGCGTTCTGGAAGCCGCCGGAGAACTCGGCTACCGGCTGAACAACGCGGCCCGGGCGCTGGCCTCCGGACGGACCCGCTCCATCGGTGTGGTGACGCTCGGGACGGCGTTGTACGGGCCTGCCTCACTGCTCATGGGTATCGAGCGAGCGGCCCGGGACACGGGATACGCGCTCCGTGTGGTCAACACACTGGAGGGCGACCCGGGAGGTATCGCCGGGGCCGTGGAGTCCCTCCTCGAACAGGGGGTGGACGGCATCGTCATCTCCGAGCCGATCGACGAGGGAAAGGTCTCCATCCACGTCGACGTGCCGGTCCTCGTCCTGGGCGCACCACCGGCCTTCGCCGGGCCTCGGGTGGTGACCGCGGGGGTCGGCGCCGATCTGCTGGCGCAGGCGGCCACCGAGCACCTGCTCGAACTGGGGCATGTGACGGTCCATCATCTCGCCGGTCCACGACGGTGGTTCGCCGCCCGGGACCGTCTCGACGGATGGCGGGCAGCGCTCGCCGCACACGGCAGGGACGAACCGCCGGTCGCCGAGGGCGACTGGTCGGCCGCTTCCGGCTACGCGGCGGGTCGCCGGCTGGCCTGTGACGGTGACGTCACCGCGGTGTTCGCCGCCAACGACGACATGGCCATCGGTCTGATCCGCGCACTGGCGGAGGCCGGCCGGCGCGTGCCGGACGACGTCAGTGTCGTCGGTTTCGACGACATCCCGGTCGCCACCTACGTGACTCCTCCGCTGACCACGGTGCGTCAGCCGTTCGACGCCGTGGCGCAGGCGGGCCTCAAGCAGCTGGTCCACGCCATCGAGGATCCGAACGCTGACCCCTTACTGACGAGCGACCCACCGGTAGAGCTCGTCGTACGTGCCTCCACCGCACCCCCGCCGCCCCGGACGACCCCGGGACGCGGGCGGCGCACCACCACTCCTCCGCTCGCCTAGCCGCCGGTTCGTCCGGTCCCGCGATCCCGAACGGAGATCCACCCGTCCCGCACCGATCAGCGCCCATCAGCCGCACGACAGCGTTCAGCGGCCGGGTGACCGATCCCGAGGCAGGTCGCCGCACCGGCTTCTACCCTGCCATGCCCTGACCTGCTCTTCCTCGGCCACGTACCTCCCTGCCCACACGGTGTCCGGCGGGCGCCGGTCGCGGCCGGCTCTCCGTCCTCGCTTCTCTCACTCACCCTGATCCGCACGCCTTCGCCAGGCGTGCCGTCACCTTCGCCCATCGGCGGGAGCTCACCATGCCCAGATCCTTCGTCAGCCGTGCCCAGGTCAGCCGTCGCACCCTCCTCACTGCCACCGGGGCGGTGTCGCTGGGCGCCGCGCTGTCCGCGTGCGGCGGTGGCGACAGCGGCGGTTCGTCCGCCGCCGCCAAGCCGGTCAGCCAGGCCGACATCGACAAGGCGATGAAGACGCCGACCGAGCTGACGTTCTGGACGTGGGTCCCGGACATCCAGCAGGAGATCGCGCTCTTCCAGCAGAAGTACCCGGCCATCAAGGTCAAGGTCGTCAACGCCGGTCAGGGCGTGCAGCACTACACGAAACTGCGCACGGCGCTCAAGGCCGGCAAGGGCGCTCCGGACGTGGTGCAGATCGAGTACCAGGCCATCCCGACGTTCACGATCACGGACAGCCTGCTGGACCTGCGGCCGTACGGGGCAACGGAGTTGAAGGACCGGTTCGTCGACTGGACCTGGGGGCAGGTCAGCGGTCCGAACGGCGAGGTCTGGGCGATCCCGCAGGACACCGGCCCGATGGGGATGCTGTACCGGCAGGACATTTTCGACGAGTACGGGATCGAACCGCCGAAGACCTGGGACGAGTTCGCCGCCGCCGCCCGCAAGCTCCACAAGGCCAACCCGCGGATCTACCTGACCAACCTCGCGGCGAACGAGGCCGCCGCCTGGCACGGCCTGCTGTGGCAGGCAGGGGCCAAGCCGTACCTGACCTCCGGCAAGAGCGACGTCTCCATCAGCGTCGCGGACGAGACGTCGAGGAAGCTCGCCGCGTACTGGGGCGGGCTCGCGCAGGACGGCGTCATCAGCACCGACCCGGACTTCACCGACGGCTGGTACGCCGGCCTCAACAAGGGCAAGTACGCCACCTGGATCACCGCCGCCTGGGGCCCGGTCTTCCTCTCCGGTTCGGCCAAGTCCACCGCGGGCAAGTGGCGGGCGGCCCCCCTTCCGCAGTGGGACACCGCCAAGCCGACCGCCGGCAACTGGGGCGGTTCGACGAGCGCGGTCGTCAAGGCGACCGAGAACCCGATCGCGGCCGCGCAGTTCGCCCAGTTCCTCAACAGCGACCCCGCCAGCGCGAAGCTGTTCACCACCAAGCAGTCCTTCTTCCCGGCCACCAAATCGCTGCTCGCGGACGACAGTTTCGTCGGTGACACCCCCGCCTTCTACGGCGGCCAGAAGGTCAACCAGGTGTTCGCGGACGTGAGCGGCACGGTCAGCCCCGAGTTCCAGTGGCCGCCGTTCCTCGACCAGGTGGTGACGGACTGGACCGAGACCGTCGGCAAGTCCCTGGCCAAGCAGACCGACACCGTCGGCGCGCTCGACCAGTGGCAGAAGCGGATCACCACCTACGCCAAGAGCCAGGGCTTCACCGTCAAGGGTGCCCAATGACGAGCCAGGGGCTCCGCGGCGGGCGCCGCCGGCCGGGCAGTGCGGCAGGACCACTGTTCGTCGCCCCGTTCATGGTGCTCTTCCTCCTGCTCTTCCTCGCCCCGCTCGGCTATGCCGCCTACATCAGCCTGTTCCAGGAAAAGCTCATCGGCGGAACGGCGTTCGTCGGCCTCGACAACTACATGACCGCCGTCAAGGACCCGCTGCTGCGGGACGGCGTCCTGCGGGTCGCGACGTTCTTCGTGATCCAGGTCCCCGTGATGCTGCTGATGGCGCTGCTCTTCGCGCTCGCACTCGACAGCGGCCTGCTGCGGCTGGCGCGCGTGATCCGCCTGGGCATCTTCGTCCCGTACGCCGTCCCGAGCGTCGTCGCCACCCTGATGTGGGGGTACCTGTACGGGCCGGACTTCGGCCCGTTCGCCCAGCTGAGCGAGAAGCTGGACCTGCCGGTCCCGCACTTCCTCAGCGACGGCTGGATGCTGGGCAGCCTGGCCAACATCGTGACCTGGGAGTTCGTCGGCTACAACATGATCATCCTGTACGCCGCGCTGCGCACCATCCCCGAGGACCTGTACGAGGCGGCCGCGCTGGACGGGGCCGGTGCCTGGCGGATCGCCTGGTCGATCAAGATTCCCGCACTGCGGCCTGCGCTCCTGCTCACCCTGCTGTTCTCCGTGATCGGCAGCTTCCAGCTGTTCAACGAGCCGAAGCTGCTGCAGAGCATCGCCCCGGACGTCATCGACAGTTCGTACACCGCGAACCTCTACGCCTACACGCTCGCCTTCACCGGCCAGCAGGTCAACTACGCGGCCGCGGTGTCCTTCCTGCTGGGACTCGTCATCGTGATCTTCTCCTACGTCGTCCTGCTCACCGCGAACCGCAGGAGGACCCCGTGACCACCACAACACCCCCTGCGGCCACGGCCTCGACGCCGCCGAGCGCCCCGGCGACGGGTGGCAGGGTGCGCACAGCACGCCACAACCGGCGCCGGCCGTCCTCGGCCCGCCGCCGCAGCACCCCGCTGACGATCGTCATGCTGGCCGTCCTGGCCTACTTCCTCCTGCCGCTGTTCTGGCTGCTCATCGCCTCGACCAAGAGCACCGGAGACCTGTTCAACAGCTTCGGGCTGTGGTTCTCGCGTGCCCCGCAACTGCTCGCGAACATCCGGCAGACCCTGACCCATGACGACGGAATCTTCCTGCACTGGCTGCTCAACACCGTCCTGTACGCGGTCGGCAGCGCGCTCGGGGCCGCGCTTCTGGCGGCCGCGGCGGGATACGGATTCGCCAAGTTCCGGTTCCGCGGCAACAGCACCGCCTTCAACCTCGTACTCGGCGCCATCATGGTCCCCACCACCGCCCTGGCCATCCCGACCTATCTGCTCTTCGCCAAGGTGGAGCTGGTCAACACCCCCTGGGCCATCGTCCTGCCCTCGCTCGTGAGCCCCTTCGGCCTGTACCTCATGCGCATCTACGCGCAGGACGCCGTCCCCGACAGCCTCCTGGAGGCCGCCCGGGTGGACGGCGCCGGAGAGGCGCGGATCTTCTTCCGGATCGCCCTGCGGCTGCTGGCACCGGGCCTGGTCACCGTCGTGCTCTTCACGCTCGTCGCGACCTGGAACAACTACTTCCTGCCGCTCATCATGCTCAACGACCCGCAGCTGTACCCCATCACGGTCGGGCTCGCCTCCTGGGCGTCCCAGGCCCAGAACGGCGGGGCGGGCGCCAGCAGCGACATGCTCGCCCTCGTCGTGACCGGGTCCCTGCTCTCGATCATCCCGCTCGTCATCGCCTTCCTCCTGCTCCAGCGGTACTGGCAGAGCGGCCTGGCCACCGGCGGCGTCAAGCAGTAACGCGCGCACGCGCAACTCCCCACCCCGCACTCCTCCGGAGGTCCCTCCATGGCGGTTCTGCCCGCCCGCGTCCTGTTCGGCGCCGCGTACTACCACGAATACACGCCCGCCTACGACCCCGAACTGCGGCCGGACGAACGGCTCAAGACCGACCTCGACCTGATGGCCGCCGCGCACTTCACGGTGATCCGGGTCGGCGAGTCGGTCTGGTCGACCTGGGAGCCCGAGAACGGCCGCTTCGACCTCGACTGGCTGCAACCGGTACTCGACGGCGCCCACGAGCGCGGGATCTCCGTCATCCTCGGGACCCCGACGTACGCCGTACCGCCGTGGCTGGCGCGGCAGTACCCGGAGATCACCGGCGAGCACGCCACCGGACAGCGCCTCGGCTGGGGCGCGCGCCAGGAGGTCGACTTCACCCACCCCGCGTTCCGGTTCCACGCCGAGCGGGTGATCCGCGGGATGGTCGCCCGGTACGCCGACCACCCGGCGGTCATCGGATGGCAGGTGGACAACGAACCGGGCCTGCACCTCTTCCACAACCACGGCGTCTTCCAGCGCTTCGTGGACCACCTGCGCGCCAAGTACGGGGACGTCGAGACCCTCAACCGCGAATGGGGCCTGGTCTACTGGTCGCACCGCCTGTCGACCTGGGCCGACCTGTGGACGCCGGACGGCAACGCGCAGCCCCAGTACGACGTGGCGTGGCGGGAGTTCCAGGCCCGCCAGGTGAACGAGTTCATCGGCTGGCAGGCCGACATCGTCCGCGAGTACGCCCGGCCCGAGCACTTCGTCACCACCTGCATCTCGTACACCCGCAGCGGTGTGGAGGACGACGAGATGACGGACCGGCTCGACATCGCCTCGGGCAATCCGTACTACGACATGCAGGACGGCCTCGCGCTGCCCGACCCGACGCCCGAGGACCACGAGCAGATCTGGAAGACCACCGGCGTCTGGGCGATGTACCAGACCGCGGACTGGATGTTCGCGTCCCGCCAGGAGCCCTTCCTGGTCACCGAGACCAACGCGAACTCCATCGGTTTCCCGTGGGACAACCGGCCCGGCTACGACGGCCAGTGGCGGCAGACCGCGTGGGCGCACGTCGCGCGCGGCGCGCGGATGATCGAGTACTGGCAGTGGCAGACGCTGCGCTTCGGCGCGGAGACCTACTGGGGCGGCGTCCTTCCGCACACCGGCCAACCCGGCCGTACGTACGACGAAATCGCCCGTCTCGGCTCGGAGTTCGAGGCCGCCGGACCGCTCGTCGCGGGACTGCAGCCGGACGCCGACATCACGATGGTCTACTCGCTGCCGAGCAAGTGGCTCATGCAGAAGTACCCGCCGCTGTCGACCCCGGACGGCGAACCGGACGCCGCCGCCTACCACCGGTTCTTCGACCCGTTCTACCGCGGTGCCTTCGACGCGGGCCGCCAGGTGCGCATCGTCCACGCCCGGCAGCTGCACGACCCCAGCGGTGAGCGGGAGGGCCTGACGCCCGAGGAGGGCGTCCGACGCCACCCTGTGCTCGTCGTCCCGGCCCTGTACGTCGTGGACGACGCGACGGTCGACTGGCTCGGGGAGTACGCCCGGGCGGGCGGCCACCTGGTGCTCGGCCCGCGCACCGCCTACGCCGACCACGAGGCGCGTGCCCGGCACGAGCAGGCGCCCGGTCGTCTGGTCGAGGCCGCGGGTGTCCACTACGACGAGTTCAGCAACCTGCCGCGGGACATCCCGGTCCGCGCCGTGTCCGGGGGCCCGCTCGACCTGCCCGAGGACGCGAAGGCGACCCGCTGGGCCGACGGCCTCACCATCGTCGACGCGGATGTCCTCGTCGAGTACGACCACCCGCACTTCGGCCGCTGGCCCGCGGTCACCACCCGCCGCCACGGCGAGGGCCGGGTCACCTGCGTCGGCACCGTGCCAGGACGCGACCTGGCCCAGGCACTGGCCGGATGGCTGGCGCCCGTGGGAGGCAGCGGCTGGCAGGACCTCCCGGCGTCCGTCACCGCGACGACCGGAACGTCCCCGGACGGCCGCCGCGTCCACGTGATCCACAACTGGAGCTGGGAACCCACCCGCGTCGAGGCCCCCGTGGAGCTGTCCGACGTCCTGGGCGGCGGCTCGGTCCCGGCGGGCACGGCGCTGCACCTTGGCGCATGGGACGTGCGGGTCTTCGTCACCACCTGACGCCGACGTACCGAAGCAACGACGTGCCCAAGTACCGAATTACCGAAGGAAACCCGAGCATCACCGCGGTCATCCACAAAGGAGTGGGCTGTGCAGAGAAGAAGGCTCAAGACGCTGGGAACGTTCGTCGCGGCATCCGCGATGCTGGCGGTACCCATGGGCAGTGCGCAGGCGTACAACCCGACGGGCGGGACCCTGTACCAGCTCGGCGACGAACCGTGCCTGAAGGGGCGGTTCAACTGCGCCGTCTACCCGAAGTCGGCCCAGCTGCCGAGCGGACGCCTGGTCGCCTCGTTCGAGAAGTCCACCGTCGTGCCGGCGACGGGAAGCGCCGACAGACAGACTCTGCCGGTCTACAAGAGCGACGATCACGGGACGTCGTGGCAGCCGCTGTCCGAGGTCAAGGCGCCGGCGTACCTCTCCAGCGATCCCCAGTACGCGAAGTACACGAGCAACTGGACGAACCCGTACCTCTACACGCTGCCGCAGGACGTGGGGAACCTGAAGAAGGGCACGCTGCTCCTCGCCAGCGTCGTGTCGGGAGACGACCACTACTACCGCGAGCACAAGGCGGCCGACCCGAACTGGACACCGTCCAACGACGGAGACCGCAAAAACCTGGCGATCGCCCTGTACTCCAGTACCAACGACGGTGCGACGTGGAAGGTCGTCAACGTCATCGCGACGGGCGGCTGGCAGGGCGGCAGCGCGGGCGCCATCGGCCAGAACATCGCCGCCGCGAACACGAACAAGCAGGTGGACCCCCTCTGGGAGCCGTACCTGATGGTCTACAACGGCAAGCTCGTCTGCTACTACTCCGACGAGAACGACTACCTCGGCTTCGATCCGAAGACCGGCGTCCCGACACTGGACCCCGAGAACGACACGGCCAAGGACTCGCACGGCCAGATCCTCGCCCACAAGACCTGGGACGGCCGCAGCGCGAAGTGGAGCGCCCCCGTCGTCGACATCGCCGGCCTGACCCAGGACATGGGAGGCGGCAAGAAGCAGATCGGCGGCGGGCGGCCGGGCATGACGAACGTCGTCCGCACGACGGACGGCAAGTGGCTTCTCCCGTACGAGTACTGGGGCGGCGGAGCCAACACCAGGTACCGGCTCGCTGACAACCCGTTGGAGTTCTACCGCGGTTCCCCGACGGGCGAGTCCGTCGGCGCGCTGCCGGTCGACGCCGGGTCCCGTCCCCTCGCGATGAACGGCAGTCCGGTCGTCATCAGGCTTCCTGACGGACGCCTGGTGTACAACGCCGCGGGCAGTGGCAACGTCTGGGTCAACGAGAGCGGCCGCAGCGACGGCGTGTGGAAGGAATACCAGACGACCTCGCAGGCGGGCTACAGCCGCAATCTGCAGTACGTCGAGGGCACCGGCCGACTCGCGATACTCAACAACCAGGGCACGTCGACGATCGCCCACGCGGAGGTCGACCTCGGCCACTCGGACGGTCTCTACTACCGGTTGGTGAACCGCAGGACCGACCAGGTGATCGGCACCGGGAACAACACCAACGACGCGAACATCGGCAACGGGGACGTGCCCGACGTCGCCCTGGAGGAGCCGGGCTCGGCGGCGAACCCGGACACCCAGTACTGGCACGTGGTGACCGAGCCCAAGGGCGGTACGACGCTGCTCAACAAGTCGGGCGGCCGCGCGGCAGCCATCTGGACCGGCAACGCGACGGTCGGCCAGCGGATCGGCCAGTGGGTCGACGACAGCGCCACGGGCAGCTGGAACCTCGTCAAGACCGACGACGGGTTCCACAAACTGCAGTCGGTCAAGAACACGAGCCTGTACTTGACCGGTGCGTCCGACGGGGCACCGCTCACCCTGCAGAACGCGGTCGCGGACGGCTCGCAGGAGTGGCAGCTCGTCCAGTAGGCGTATGGGGCGTACGGCGTGGTCGCAGTGTCCTGCGCTGAAACGACGTACGCCCCTCACCGCAGCCGAATCCGGTGGCGACGGCTGAGGCGATACGGATCAAGTGCTGATCGGCCGCGCCGGGCGCCGCTGGGTCAGCGCGGCCCCAGGACGAGCAGCGAGAGCATGAACAGGGCCAGCAGCGTCCAGCCGAGCAACCCGATCTTCCGCCGGTGCGGGTTGCGCCCCTGGAGCCATGCGCCGACCTCGTGCGGATCGTTTCCCATAACCGGCCAGCATACGACCTGACGTCCACGGCGTGGTGGGGTCGCGTCCCCCGGTCCGATCCCGCCCACCCCCGGGA
Organism: Streptomyces sp. NPDC050704; assembly: GCF_040654355.1. Taxonomy (NCBI): domain Bacteria; kingdom Bacillati; phylum Actinomycetota; class Actinomycetes; order Kitasatosporales; family Streptomycetaceae; genus Streptomyces; species Streptomyces sp. NPDC050704. Next base: position 65,825 of record NZ_JBFAHW010000036.1, read on the forward strand.
CAGCCCCAGTCCATCAAACCAGCTTGATGTATCCTGTGTGGTGTGGTGCCCACAGGTGAAACCGCCCCGGCGTTTGTGAGCCTGGCCGCCAATCCACTGAGGTGGCGGCTGCTGACCGCGCTGGCCGCAAGCGACTACCGGGTCCGGGAACTTGTCGACCTGCTCGGCCACCCGCAGAACCTGATCTCCTACCATCTGCGGCTGCTGCGCCGAAGCGGGCTGGTCACCGCTCACCGGAGCAGCTTCGACGCCCGCGACAGCTATTACCACCTGGATCTGGAGCGCTGCGCGCACGCGCTGACCGCCGTCGGCGTCGCCCTGCACCCGGCGATACACCTCGATCCCATCCCGTCTCCTCCCACGGCTGCCGCACATCGGGCCCGGTCGGCCCGGCCTCGTGTGCTGTTCGCGTGTACGGGAAACAGCGCCCGCTCACCGATCGCCGAGGCCCTGCTGCGCCACCGCGGCGGCGGCCACGTGGAAGTGACCAGCGCCGGCAGCCACCCCGGACCACGGCTCCATCCCAACGCCGTGCGGGTGCTGCGCGAGCACTACGGCATCGACATCACCGACCGGCGGCCGTGTCATCTGGACACGGTGGCCCGGCACCGTTTCGATCACCTGATCAGCCTGTGCGACAAGGTCCGCGAGGTCTGGCCCGAGTTCAGCGGTCAGCCGCGACTCACCCACTGGAGCATCCGCGACCCGGCCGCCGCCGGCGACAACGACCAGGAAAGCTACCCGGCCTTCAGACACATGGCGGCGGAGATCGACACCCGTATCCGCTATCTGCTGCCCGTCCTCGGCCGCGCCACGAATCCGGAGACCCGACCATGACGACATCCGAGACGACCCCCGACGAACTCGCCGCCGTCCGCTACATCGTCGACGACGTACCGGCCGCGATCCGCTTCTACACCAACCACCTCGGCTTCACCTTGCTCAGCAACCCCGCGCCCGCCTTCGCCGACGTGGTCCGCGGCCCGCTGAGGCTGCTGCTGTCCGGGCCGGCGAGCTCCGGCGCCCGGGCCACGCCCGATGACTCCACCGCGCCCGGCCGCAACCGCATCCATCTCATCGTCGACGACCTCGACGCCGAGATCGACCAGTTGCGCGGCGCCGGGCTGTCCTTCCGCACCGACGTCGTCGCAGGCCCGGGCGGCCGCCAGATCCTGCTTACCGACCCGGCCGGCAACCTCGTCGAACTCTTCGAACCTGCCGCACGCTGAGCTGCTTCCCGTTCGTGCGCCGAGGACGGTACGTGCCCACCGCGGCGCGCTCGCCGGCGGGGAACCGTGCCTTGACCTAGCGCGCACTCCAGGTCCTAGCGTCTTCCGCATGATCACAGAACAGCGGAGGCTCGGCACCGGGTTCGGAGCGCAGAGCACCGCCGACGACGTCCTCACCGGGATCAACCTGACCGGCACCACCGCCCTGGTCACCGGCGGATACTCCGGACTCGGCCTGGAAGCCACCCGCGCCCTGGTCCGCGCCGGGGCGCACGTCATCGTCCCGGCCCGTCGACCCGCCACCGCCGAAGAAGCCCTGCGGACCACCCCCAGGACAGAAGTCCATCCGCTTGATCTGGCAGACCTGGAGAGCGTGCGAGTCTTCGCCGACCGCTTCCTGGAAAGCGGACGCACTCTCGACATCGTCATCAACGGCGCGGGAGTGATGGCCTGCCCGGAGACCCGCGTCGGCCCCGGCTGGGAAGCGCACTTCGCCATCAACCACCTCGGACACTTCGCCCTCGTCAACCGCCTGCGCGCGGCCCTCGCCCCGGGCGCCCGGGTGATCGCCGTGGCATCGGCCGGCCACTTCCTGTCCGACATCCGCTGGGAGGACATTCACTTCCGTACCGGCTATGACCGCTGGCTCGCCTACGCCCAGTCCAAAACCGCCAACGCCCTGTTCGCTCTGCACCTTGCCCACCTCGGTGCCGAAAGCGGCCCGCACGCCTTCGCCGTACATCCCGGCAGCATCCTCACCCCGTTGCAGCGCCACGTTCCGCGTGCGGAGTGGCTGGAGTTGGGCTGGGTGACGCCGGACGGCGAGCCGGCCGACGGTTTCAAGACGCCGCGGCAAGGTGCGGCAACCGCCGTCTGGGCCGCGACCTCTCCGCTCCTGGAGACGCACGGCGGCGCCTACTGCCAGGACTGCGACATCGCCGAGCCGGCCGACACCGACGACATGCTCATCGGCGGGGCCAAGCCCTGGATCACGGATCCCCGGGCGGCCTCGCGCCTATGGGAACTGTCGAGTGAACTGACCGGGGTGAACGCGTTCTGAGCCGATCCTCGCGGTGCTGTGTCGGAGCCTGTGACAGGAGGCGGCCGGACTCCGGCGGAAGCCACGGCCTGCTCGCCGACCGTCCGGCTTCCGCGTCGCTACGGGGCAGTGGGCAGATGCCGAGCGAAGGAGTGGACGACCCGGGCGGACAGTTCCTCACCCAACGGCAGTTCCAAGTCCGCTCCGCACACACGGATTCGCAGGAGCGGCCCGTCCGCGCGCACCTGCTCGATCCTCGCGCGCGGGATGCAGTGCGTGTCCAGGCCGTGGCGGCCAACGGTCCGCGCGGCGTGCACGGGGTCGGCCAGGACGACGAGCTCGCGGGGCGTGAGGACGGCTGCGGCGTATGCGGCCTCCGACCACCGGGGCACGGGCAGCGCCCCGGCGACCGCGGCGAACGGATCGCCGTCGTCCAGGCACGCCGCATCCGAGGTGAGCAGTCGTCGCCACTTGTACGGCAGCCCGGCGTTCGGCAGGGGAGTGTCGGGCAGGTCCAGCTCGGTGCGGGCGACACGGCGGCGCAACGACAGCAGCAGAGGGTGCAGCTCGTGCTGGGCGACGGCGTTGTAGTGGAGGTTCAGCCGCGCGTCCGTGGCGAGGATCGTCAGACGGGCGTACAGCAGGATGTGCGTCGTCTCGATCGCGGCCACCTGCTGCGGCCGGAGGACCACCCGCACGCCGGGGAGGGCGGGTGGACCGACCCACAACGCCACTCCACCGGGTCCGAAACCGAGCACGCCGGCAGGCGTCAGAATCTGCAGACGGCTGCCTCCGAGACGGCCCGGGCGGGTCTGGGCGGGGACGACGAGCAGATCCTCGGCACCCCGGACCCCGACGGCCTGGCGAAGAGCCGCGAGCGCGCCGCCGGGCACGTCCTCGGCACGGCGCGGACGGTACGGGAACCCACGGACCCCGCTGAGTACCTGGGCCCGCGCGGTCTGTTCGTCGACCTCCTGCTCCCACGGCTCAAGCAGGTCGAGCGTCGGACGTACGGCGGGGCGTCGTCGCCGAAAAGAGCTCCGGCGTACGGCGAGACCGGCCAGGCCCGCCATCCGCCACCCAGGGCCTCTGGACACGGCCCTCCTCCCGGGTGAGTTCCAGTCCGAGGACGCCGTCGAGCAGGGCGAGGGTCTCGAACCGGGCACTGTCCGCGATCACGTCGGCGGCTTCGCTCCGCACAGTACCTTCAGGACGCCGAACACACCGAGCCCGGACGCGTGATCAACAGCTGGTCCTGGCAGGCGAGTTGTCCACTTCAGGATTTCGTGCCCTGCTGAACTCCAGGTCAAGGTCCGCCCCAGGTCGGCCTGTAGTGCGCAGGCACCAGGACTCGTGGGTGGCTGGTGCGGGTGCACCAGGGGAAGACGGCGGCGGGGGACGATGCCCGGCGGGGCGCCGGAGGGGAGTGTTGGAGGCGCGTGAATCCCGCGCATTCCCCTTGCCCAGTGGTGTCTGGAGTGATCAACAGGTGGCGATATTTCTTTACCGGATCGGACGGTGGGCCTTCCGGCGGCGCCGGCTCGTGGGCGGTCTGTGGCTGGGTGCCCTCGTGCTCGCCGTCGCCGCCGCCGCGATGGCGCCGGCCGGGGAGGAAGAGGACCTCTCCATGCCCGGCACCGAGTCGCAGAAGGCGTTCGACCTGCTGGACGAGCGTTTCCCCGAGAGCAACTCCCAGGGCGCAGAGGCCCGTTTGGTGTTCCAGGCCCCGGACGGGCAGCGGGTGACGGCCAGTGAGCACAAGGCGGCCGTCGAGGACACGCTCGGCTCGCTGGACGGGGGCGATCAGGTCGCGTCGACCACCGACCCCTATGAGACCGGCGCCGTCAGCGAGGACGGCACCATCGCCTACTCCACGGTCACCTACACGGCGGACGCCGTCGACCTGACCGAGTCGACGAAGAGCGCCCTGGAGGACGCCGCGAGCCAGGCCCGGGGCGCCGGGCTGACCGTGGAGATCGGTGGCTCGGCCCTGGACGCGGAGGAGGAACTGGGCGGTACGACGGAGATCATCGGTGTGGCGGTGGCGGCGGTGGTCCTTGTCCTCGCCCTCGGGTCGCTCGTCGCGGCCGGACTGTCACTGCTGACCGCCTTCGTGGGCGTGGCCATCGCCTTCGGCCTGGTCTCCGCGCTGGCCGTTCCGCTGGGCCTGACGTCCACCGTCGCCATCCTGGCGCTGATGCTCGGCCTTGCGGTCGGCATCGACTACGCACTCTTCATCACCTCCCGCTTCCGCGACGAGCGCGCCCAGGGCAGTGAACCGGAGGAGGCCGCAGGACGGGCGGTGGGCACGGCCGGATCCGCCGTCGTCTTCGCCGGCGCGACCGTCTTCATCGCCCTGGTCGGCCTCGGGGTCGTCGGAATTCCCGAACTCACCAAGATGGGCATGGGCGGCGCGGGCGCCGTGGCCCTTGCCGTACTCGTCGCACTGACCCTGGTCCCCGCGCTGTTCGGCTTCTTCGGCCGGCGGGTACTGTCCCGCCGTGTCCGCAAGGCCACCCGGCCGGGAAGCGAGCGCCCGCACCCGGTGCCCGCCGCGGCCGGCCGGCCCGGGCTCGGGGCCCGCTGGGCGCGGTTTGTGCTGCGCCGGCCGGTGCCCGTACTGATGATCGCCGGACTCGGTCTCGGAGCCGTCGCCCTGCCGGCGCTGAGCCTCGAACTCGGGCTGCCCGGCGACGAGTCCAAGTCGGTGGAGACCACCCAGCGCCGTGCCTACGACCTGCTGTCGGAAGGCTTCGGTCCCGGCTTCAACGGCCCGTTGACAGTGGTGGTGGACACGTCAGCGTCTTCGGGGTCCGGGGACTCCCGGGCCACCACGGACCTGGTCGTCAAGACCGTACGGGCAGTGGACGGGGTCGCGTCGGTCGGTGATCCGGTGCTCAGCCGGGCCAAGGACACGGCCGTCCTCACCGCCGTCCCGCAGACCGCACCGAACAGCGGTGAGACCAAGGACCTGGTGCACGCGATCCGGGGCGCGGTCTCCGGCGTCGAGGCCGACACGGGCGCCGCGATCCTGGTGACCGGCACCACCGCGATGAACATCGACATCTCCGAAGCCATGTCCGACGCCCTCATCCCCTATCTGACCGTGGTCATCGGCCTGGCGGTGCTCCTGCTGATGGTGGTGTTCCGCTCGGTCCTGGTCCCGGTCAAGGCCGCGCTCGGCTTCCTGCTGTCGGTGGGTGCCGCCTTCGGCGTCCTCGTCGCCGTCTTCCAGTGGGGCTGGGCGGCGGACCTGATCGGCATCGAGCAGACCGGCCCTGTCATGTCGCTGATGCCGATTCTCATCATCGGCATAGTGTTCGGCCTCGCCATGGATTACGAGGTCTTCCTCCTGACCCGGATGCGGGAGTCCTACGTTCATGGCGCGTCCCCCGGCGAGGCGATCGTCGACGGGTTCCGGCACAGCGGACGCGTGGTGGCCGCGGCGGCGATCATCATGGTCAGCGTGTTCGCCGGATTCATCGGGATGACCAGCCCGACCATCCAGACGATGGGTGTCGGCCTGGCCGCCGCCGTCGCCTTCGACGCCTTCGTGGTCCGGATGGCGATCGTGCCCGCGGTTCTGGCACTGCTCGGCCACCGGGCCTGGTGGCTGCCTCGTATCCTGAGCCGTGTGCTGCCGAATGTGGATATCGAGGGCGAGAAACTGAGCAGGCCTGTCCCGGCCTCCGCGACCGTGCCGGACACAGCGGTGCAGCCGCTCCCCGTCGGCCGGCACCGGCACTGAGCCGGCCATGACGAACACGGGTGGCGGTGGCCCGCGACCACGCGGCAGGTGGTGGCGGGAGGCAGCGATCACGGCGACGGCGTTCGCGCTCTGCCTGTTCGGCGGCGTGGTGCAGGTCGACGACGAGCCGCTGTCTCCGCCGTCCGCCGCCGCCTACCTCATCGCCGTGGTGTCCTGTGCCGTGCTGCCGGTGCGGCACAGGACACCCCTGGCCGCCGTCGCGGTCACGACCGTGTGCGGCGTACTGGTCGGGCCGTCGGGTCTCCTGCTGAGCCCGCTCATCGTGGCCCCCGCCGTGATCAGCGCCTACTCACTCGCCGTGCGCACCGAACGGCGCGCGGCGAGCGCGGTGTTGCTCACTTCCACGGCGCTGCTGGTCGCCTCCACCCTCCCGTTCGGGACCAACTCGTGGGAGGACGCGAGCAGGCTGGCATTGGTGGCGGCGTTCCCGCTGGTGGCCGGCGTACTCGGTCACTCGGCGCAGAACCGACGGGCCTACCTGGCGGCCGTGGAGGAGCGGGCCCGGCGGGCCGAGGAGACCCGGGACAGCGAGGCGCGCCGGAGAGTGGCCGAGGAACGGGTGCGCATCGCCCGGGAACTGCACGACCTGGTGGCCCATCAGATCACCCTGGCCAACGCGCAGGCCACGGTCGCCGCCCACCTCTTCGACACCCGCCCGGAGCAGACCCGCAAGAGCCTGAAGGAGCTCGTCGAGACCACCGGCGACGCGCTCGACGACCTGCGGGCCACGGTCGGTCTGCTGCGTCAGTCCGGGGACCCGGCCGCGCCCGCCGAACCGGCGCCCGGCCTTTCCCAACTTCCCACGCTCCTCGCGTCCTTCCGCCGCGCGGGTCTGGAGGTGTCGGTGCACCAGGAGGGCACGGCCAGGCCACTGCCGCCGGGAGTGGACCTCACCGCCTACCGCATCGTCCAGGAGGCCCTGACCAACGTGACCAAGCACGCCGGCACGGGCAGCGCCCGGGTGCGCCTCGCCTGGAACCGCGATCGCGTGACCATCACCGTCGCCGACGACGGAAGAGGCGCCCGTACGGCGCCGACCGCGGCCACGGGACCGAGAGCGTCCAAGGGACCGGGTGCGTCCACGGCGGCGGACCGTCCACCCGGTTACGGTCTGATCGGGATGCGTGAACGGGCCACCGCGGTCGGCGGCCACCTCTCCGCGGGCAGACGCCCGGAGGGGGGCTTCCTCGTCTCCACCCAGCTGCCCCTCCCGCCCGCCAAGGACACGGCACGGAGCACTGACGAAGCGACAACCCCCGAGGAGGGGCGGATGGCCGACGGAGCGACAGGCGACGGACCGACAGGCAACGACGGAGAGGCCGGGGATGCGCTGTGACGCTCCGGGTACTGCTCGCCGACGACCAGGCCCTGCTGCGCGGTGCCTTCCGGATGCTTCTCGACACTGCCGACGACATCACCGTGGTCGGCGAGGCCGGCGACGGCAGGGAGGCGGTGAGACTCACCCGGGAACTGCGCCCGGACGTGGTGGTCATGGACATCCGTATGCCCGAGGTGGACGGTCTCACCGCCACCTCGGAGATCTGCGCGGACCCGGACCTGCGTGCCAGCCGCATCCTGATCCTCACCACGTACGAGACCGACGAGTACGTCGCTCAGGCGCTGCGCGCGGGCGCCGGCGGCTTCATCGGCAAGGGCATCGGGGCCGAGGAGCTGGCGGACGCCGTCCGTACGATCGCCGACGGCGACACGCTGCTGTCGCCCGCCGCGACCCGCTCCCTGGTCGCCCGTTTCCTGGCCACACCGGACAACGCTCCGCCGCACCACGCCGAACAGCTCGCCGTGCTCACCCCGCGCGAACGCGAGATGGTGGCCCTGGTCGCGACCGGCCTGTCCAACCAGGAGATCGCCGAGCGGTCGTTCCTCAGCCCCTTCACCGTACGCGCCCACGTGCAGCGCGCCATGACGAAGCTGGAGGCCCGCGACCGGGCACAACTCGTCGTCATCGCCTACCGGACGGGCCTGGCCCACACCGCCCCCGACGGCGGCACCGACCGCCTGCCGTAGTCCGGTAGCCGGATCGCCCTGACGACGATCCGGCTACCACTGGATGGAGTATCAGGTCACGGGATCGGGGCGAACTCGGGCAGCGTCAGGGCTGAGTGGGCCGGTCGTGCTGTCGTGGAGGGCATGGTGTCGAGCTCGCGCAGCATGGCGTTGCGTTGCTCCAGGGCCCGCACCGTGGTGGGGAAGAGCGTGGCCGCACCGTTGTCGACCAGTGCCTGGTTCATGGCGACGAACTCGCGAACGTCGCGTTCGTAGGCGGCGAAGGCCGCAGTGTGGTCCCGGTTCGTGGCCAGGGCGTTGGCGAGTACATAGGCACCGACCAGCGCGAGGCTCGAGCCTTGTCCGGTGAGGAACGAGGGTGCGTACGCGGCGTCGCCGACGAGCGCGACGCGGCCGCTGGACCAGTGGGGCATACGGATCTGACCGGCCGTGTCGAAGAACAGGTCATCCGCGTCGCGCATGGCGTTGACCATGCCGGGGACCTCCCATCCCGCGCCTGCGAAGACCGTGGCGACCAGGTCCCGCTGGGCGTCGGGGTTCCGGAGGGTGTCGAACGGCGGTTCCGGCCGGTGGAAGTTCAGGAAGGCGTGCAGCTCGTCGTTGTCCCCGACGGCGTACAGCGCCGCGGCTTTCCCCGGGGTGTTCCACAACATCAGTTCGCGGGACAGCCCGAAGGTGTTCGGCATGGTGAAGATGGCGAAGCAGTAGCCGAGATAGCGGTGGAACTGCTCCTCGGGGCCGAACAGGGACTCCCGGGTATGTGAGTGCATACCGTCGGCGCCGACCACCAGGTCGAACGTGCGCTGTCGCCCGCTGTGGAACGTGACGTCGACCCCTTGTCCGGACTGGTCGAGGGTGTCGATGGAGTCGTCGAAGAGGAACTCCACGTCGTCGCGCACGATCGCGTAGAGGCTCGCGGCCAGATCCCCACGACGTACTTCGAGGTCCTGTCCCTCGACACCGCCGGTGACGGCGCTCGGGGTGACCGGGGCCAGTTCACTGCCATCGCCGTTGAGGAAGGTGCAGCGACGCGAGTCGATGTGCGCGTCCCGCAGTCGCGGCAGTATCCCCATCCGCCGGACCACCTCGACCGCGGTACCGCGGACGTCGATCGGGTAACCACCGGCGCGCAGCGCGCCCGCCTTCTCCACCACTGTGACCGCGAATCCGGACCGGTGCAGCCAGTACGCCAGCGCGGGTCCGGAGATACTGGCCCCGGAGATCAGAACTCTGCGTGTCATGCCTGGGCTCCTTTTTTCGTGATGCGGACAACGAGCAGTGACAATGCGGCGACGAGGCCGGCGACGGCGAAACCTGTGACGAAGGCCGATTCGGTCGGCAGGCCCGACACCGGGTCGGCTCCGGCGTCGAGGATCGCGCCGCCGACCTGGGCGCCCAGCGCGACGCCGACCACGCGCGTCACCACGAGCAGGCTGGTGGCGATGCCGGTGTCCTTGGTCTCGACGGCGGTGGTGGTGCTGACCAGCAACGCCGTGCTGGCGACGCCCGCGGCGAACCCGGTCAGCACCTTCGCGAGGACGAGCTGCCATTCCGCGGTGTGCAGCGACGCCAGGGCGATCAGCGTGGTCGCCGTGACGAAGGCGCCCACGGCGACCACGGCACGCGGACTGAAACGCCGCGCCGCGATCCCGCCGACCGAATCGCTTACCGACCCGGCGATGGCGCCGGGCAGCAGGAACAGTCCGATGTCGGTGGTACTGGCTCCGAAGCCGTACCCGTCGCCCGGCACCCCGAACAGCTGCGGGAGCAGATAGAGCACCATCCCGGAACTGACGGTGATGATGAAGGTGAGCACGCCCGCATGCCACATCGCGGGCTTGGCCAGCATGCGCAGATCGACCATCGGCGAGACCGCCCGGCGCTCGACGGCGACCCATCCGGTCGCGAGGGCGGCCACGCCCACCGCGATGGCACCGGCCGCGAGTGGCGGCAGGCCGGAGCCCGTCACCTTCACCAGCCCGAGCATGAACGTGAGCAGCGTGCCGCTCAGCAGAACCACGCCGGGCCAGTCGATCCTGTTGTCCGACCCGTTGTCCGACCGGACCGGCGGATCATGCGGCATCAGCCGAGCCACGACCAGTGTCGTCGCGATGATCGCGATCGTCGGCAGCGCGAACATCCAGTGCCAGGACAGTCTTTCCGCGATCGGTCCGGGAATCACCGTTCCCACCATGCCGCCGCCGGTGAACAGCCCCATGACCACCCCGATCGCCACCTGTGACTCTCGTGGCGAGAGGTGTTTGCGCACCAGGATGAACGAGAGGGGCAGCGCGCCCACCATGGCGCCCTGCAGCACCTGACCGAGCAGCAACACCGGCAGGTTCGGCGCCAGGCCGGCCAGCAGACCACCGGCCGCGACCACGGCCATCAGCCGGACCAGCACCCGCTTCCCGCCGTAGCGGTCGCCGAGTTTGCCCGCCACGGGTGCGACGACCGCGCCGGTGATGAGGAAGGCGTTGCCGATCAATGCCCCTTCGCCGGGGCTGACCTCCAACTCACGTTGCAGCTGCGGCAGCGCGGGTTCCACCACTGTCTGCAGGGTCCCGAGGGCGAGTGCCAAGATGCCGAGGGCACCGATCGACAGCCTTCCGATGCGGACCGGGGGCACCGTAACTAAAGCTTCGGACGTTGACGTCCCTTTCATCACCTGTTGATCACTCCAGAGGCCGCTGGGCAAGGGGAATGCGCGGGATTCGCGCGCCTCCAACACTTGCCTCCGGCGCCCCGCCGGGCATCGTCCGCCGCCGCCGTCTTCCCCTGGTGCGCCCGGACCAGCCACTCACGCGTCCTGGTGCCTGCGCACTACAGGCTGACCTGGGCCTCACCCGGTCGGCGGAAGCACGGCCGCCGGCCGTGTCCGAGAAGGAGAATCGGCGAGCCGGGTCAGGGCTTCGGGCGCGAGTACCGGGAACGGTGCCGCATCACCGCTTCGGTGTTTCCGCAGCGTGCTGTGCAATAGCGCCGGCGCCCGTTCCTGGAGGTGTCCACATACGCTCGGGAGCACCCGGCGCGCATGCACCGCCCCAGCCTCGCGCCCCCTTCCCAGCACAGGACGAAGGCGAGTCCACCGGCGGTGACCGCCTTGACCCGGGAGAGCACGTCAGCCGAGTCCGGTACGAAGTGAAGATGAGGCTGAAGACCGTCGTGGGTGGTCACCCATGGACGGATGGTTGCCTCCGTCAGCAGATCGTTCACGGCTGAGCACTGCTCAGCCGGATCCCTTTCGTCGAACACCCGCGCCAGTTGATCCCGCCAGCGCCCAAAGCCTTCCACATCGGCATCAGCGGTCTCTGCGCGACGAATCTCGTGTGCCTCGAGCAGGCTTTGAATGCTTGTGGCGCTCAGCTCGGGAAGATTGATCAAATCGGCGGACAGTACCGCCCCAAGGCGGCCGTAATGGTTTTGCTGCACGTGACCTTCTCGGGAGTTACGAAACCCCATGTGTCGCGGACTGGATTTCCCCGCTCTGTTCACTCACCTGGATCAGTTGGAAGTCGGAGCGAGTGATGATCCATCCACTGGTGGTGCACCACAGGTACCGCACCATTCCCTCGGACGTGAAGTGTTCTGATATCGGCCGGCAGAGTTCGGAGGAGAGGCCACAGGACGGGCACCACCACGATCCATGCCGCACATCTGCGATTCGTTCCATGTCCGCCAGGGTGCGGTCATGGGTCAAATACATTCAACCATTACATCTCGCACTCTGCCGGGAGCAGCACGGCAACGGCCTCGGAGGCTCTGCCCCGAGTGGTGGGGCAGAGTCTCCGAGGCCGTGCGGAGCGGGCCGGTCAGGGGCGGACGGGCGTACCGCGTCCCCAGCCCCAGGCAAGTCGGTCGGCGCCGGACTGGTTGGTGGTGGCCAGCCAGGGCCGGGCAGGGTCGCCGATCAGGGTCTGCAGCGAGTACGTGTCGCCGGTGCGCAGGCCGGGCCAGTAGACGGAGCCCATCTTGAGCTCGCGGAAGGTGTCGGTGACGGCCTGCATGAAGTTGACGAAGTTGTTGTCGGGAGTCGGCTTGTTGTAGTTGAAGCCCGTGGTCATGTGGGCGCCGAACTCGTCCGCGACGGTCCGGTTCGCGCAGTCACCGATACGCTCCTTGAGGTCGGCCACCCACTGGTCGTAGGTGGCGTACTCCTTCCAGAACCCGTAGTGGTGCAGCGACAGGTAGGTGCCCTTCAGACGCGGGTCGGCGCAGACGGAGGTGACGTGGTCGTTGTAGCCGGCGCCACTGACGAACACCTGGTTCCGGGGGACCGAAGGATAGGTGGCCAGCCACTTCGCGGCGATATCGGCCCATTCGGTGTCGGTGTAGCCGTGGGGCTCGTTCATCGGCTCGAAGTAGACCCGCTTGTCACTCTTGTAGGCCTTGACCACGGTCTTCCACATGGGCCAGAAGGCGGCGGGGTCATCGATGAAGCCGTCCTTGCGAGGACCCGTCCCCTCCCAGTAGGAAAGGATGACCTTGAAACCCTTGTCCGACGCCGCGTCGATGACCCCGCGATAGGACTTCCAGTAGGAGCCGTTGACGGTGTACGGGTTGATGGGCAGCCGGACGGTGTTGGCACCGAGGTTCGCGCGGAACGCCGAGATCACCCGGCTCGCCTTGGTGTAGGTCTGGGCGTAGGTGTCCGAGGTCGACAGGCCGGACAGCACGACGGGGTCGTCGGCGAAGTTGTCGCGGGGGTCGGCCCAGTTCACGCCCTTGAACTGGGTGGTGTCTCTGCTGAGTCGGGTCGTGTCTCCGCTCGGCGCGGCGTTGGCGGGGCTGCCGACGATGGTGCCGCTGGTCGCGGCGATCAGGAGCGCCACACAGGCGGCGCGCAGCCGCGGAGTGAAGCGGGTCCTGGCAGGGGTTTTGCGCATCAGCTTGCCCTTTCAGACGGTGGCCCAGCGGCTGCCTTCGACGACTGTCGCGTGGGTGTCGACGTCGGCGGACTCAAGGAAGGCGCGCCGCCATGTTTACGTAAACACACCGTCCCGGCCGGTGATGTTTACGTAAACATGGCGGCGCGGAAATCCTGGCACTCGGCCCAGTGATCGTCAAGGTTTCCCACAGGTAACATCCGTTGCGCCGCACGGCAGATTCGAGCGCGGGGGAGACGGGTAGAGCCGGCGTCAGGCCGGCCGTACCAGGCCGGATTCGTACGCGAAGACCACGGCCTGGACGCGGGCGCGGGCGCCGGTCTTGGTGAGGATCCTGGTGATGTGGGACTTGACGGTGGTCTGGGCGATGGACAGCCGTGCGGCGATCTCGGCGTTGGACCAGCCGGAGGCGACGGCGGTGAGCACGTCGCGTTCGCGTGCGGTGAGGGTGTCGAGCCGGTCTGCCCGCCCGGCAGGGTGGACCGGGTGCAGTTGGCGGATGGCGTCGATGAGTTCGCGGGTCAGGCGGGAGGTGATGACGGCGTTTCCGGCGGCCACACTGTGGATGGCCGCGGTCAGTTCGTCGGGGGTGGCGTCCTGGGGGAGGAGTCCGCAGGCTCCGGCGCGCAGAGCGCCGTAGGTGTACTCGTCGTCGCTGGTAGTGGTCAGGATCAGTACGTGCGGGGAGCGTCTGCCTGGTCGAGCGGGGCCGGGCTGCTGGGGGAGAGCGGCCGGCCGTGTGATGCGGCGGATGGCCTCGATGCTGTCCTTGTCGGGTATGTGACTGTCCATCAGGACGACGTCGGGATGGAGTTCGGCGCTCATCCGGACCGCCTCCGCGCCGGTGGCCGCTTCGCCGACGACGGTCAGCCCGGGCTGGGCCGCCAGGAGCATACGGAAGCCGAGGCGCTGCAGGGACTGGTCGTTGACGATGAGAACGGTGGCCATGGCGCATCTCCATGTGTGGGGGAAAGGGGTGGAGGCCGCGTCCTCCGGGCACTCAGGGGTGTGCTTGAGCGGTGGCGGCCGTGTGGCTTCCTGGCCGGCCCGCGAACGAGCCGCGCAGTCCGCGGGGTGGCTCGGGTGGTAACCCGGCAGCAGAGTCAGGGGAGGTGTGCGGCGTCGTTCATCCGTGGCGGTCGGCGCGGGCAGGGCCCGCGTACGTCACGCGGGCGCGGGGCCGGCGGGCGTGGCCGGAAGTGTGGGCGCAGTGGCGCACGGGTCGGCCGCGGACTGTCTGGCGGTGCGGGTCGGCCTCGGGTCTTCGCGCGGACTGTGGGGAGTGGCGTCGCCGGACTGCGCGGGGGCGGTCGCGGTTTGCGTGGAGAGCGCCGGGTGGCCGTGGCCGTCCTTGCGCGAGGAGTTGACTGCGGCCTCGTGGAGCCGGGCCGCGGGCAGAGGAGTGATGTCGTCGCTGTGAGCGCGTGGTTGCTCAGTCATCACGCTGCCAATCTGAACGAAACGGTTTCGTTCGCTTAGATGCTCAGAATAACTCCGCCTCTATCGAAACGGCACCGTTTCCATTGTGGTCTGGGTCACACCTTGGCGAGGGTGCCGCCACCGCCCTTCGCGTCCTTGGCGACCAGCAGGCGGCGGGCCGTGGCGCCGGGGGTGAACCAAGCTTCACCGCCTCCGGCGGTCTCCGCGTTCCACTCAAGCCACCTGCGGCCACCACCGCGACGGCCCTGGCCGGCCCATCCCGTTTGACTGGATGGGCCGGCCAGGGCCTGCGGTGCCTGTCTCGTGCGACAGGCTGGGCGACGGGGCGGTTGGGCTACGGCGTTATCGCGTTGCCGCCGAAGGTCGCGACGAGGCGGCCGTCCGCGGCGTAGGACCACTTCAGAGCGCCGGTGTACGAGGAGCACCGGGACCCGTTCGAGCCGGACCAGAACTGGTTGGAGCTGTCGGTGTTGCCGACGATCTTGTCGTTCGTGCCGCTGCCGCTGCGGCACGAGGTGTTGTCCCGGAACACCGAGGTGCCGCCGTCGAACGAGTAGTTGCGCTCGTTGTTGTCGATGCTGACGTTGCCCGAGACCGACATCGAGCCGAGGTTCCTGTTGTAGGTGAACCCGTGCTTGCCATTGTCGTAGGCGATGTTGCGCCGGATGACGTGGTTGACGCCGATGTCCTCGCCGCCGAGCTTGTAGCCGTTGCGGTCGCCGTTCCCGGCCTGGGAGCCGTCGCTGAGGGTGCCGTTCTCGTAGGCGAGGGAGTCCTCGATGGTCACCGCGCCGATGGGTCCCGTGTCGGTCTTGGTGTAGAGGTCCCAGCCGTCGTCGATGTTGTTGTGGGCGACGGCGTAGCGGAAGACGTTCCCGGGACCGGAGGTGAGCTTCGCGGCGAAGCCGTCGGCGTCCTCTCCGTCGGAGTCGGCGTTGTCGTGCGACTCCGCGCTCAGGATGAGGTTGTTGGACGGCCACTCACTGCTGGGGGTGCTGGAGAGCATCCGCGAGAGCTGCAGCCCGGTGTCACGGTTGAAGCGCGTCACCGTGCGCTCGAAGATGTTGTTGCTTCCGCCGACGAAGATCCCGTTGTCACCGGCACGCTCGACGACCAGGCCCTTGACGTGCCAGTACGCCCCGTTCACGGCGAGCCCGCGGTTCGAGGTGGCCTCACTCTGGGCCGAGAAGTTCAGTACGGGGGTCTCACCCGGGTATGCGGTCAGTTCGGTGCGGTCACCGGAGGTGCCGTTGTTGCCCTGCGGGATGGTGACCGTCTGCGAGTAGCGGTAGGTGCCGCCGCGCATGTAGATCGTCCCGCCGGGAGTGATGCGGGAGATCGCGGAGGTGAGCGTCGTCGGGGCCGCCTCCGTTCCGGCCGCGCCGTCGGTGCCGTTCGGTGCCACGTACAGCGCGGGGCCCGGCGGCCCGGGATTGCCGCCGCCCGTCTCCACATCGAGGTTGTCGATGTTGGGCAGGCCGGCGGCGGTGGTGGGGCTGAGCCGGATGGTGTTGCTGCCGGAGTTCACCGGGACCGTGAGCGTCTTCGTCGTCCACGTGCCCCATGCGCCGGTGCCCTCGAACGACACCGACGTGGCCGCCGAGCCGTTCACCGTGAGGTTCGCGGGCCGTGCGGTCGTGCTTCCGTTGGCGAAGCGGACCTTCAGTGTCGCCGTGCCCGATGCGGGTGCGGTCACGGTGAACTGGGCGTAGGCGCCGGTCGCGTTGGTGGCGTTG
The DNA here is from genome assembly GCF_040654355.1 of Streptomyces sp. NPDC050704. Taxonomy (NCBI): domain Bacteria; kingdom Bacillati; phylum Actinomycetota; class Actinomycetes; order Kitasatosporales; family Streptomycetaceae; genus Streptomyces; species Streptomyces sp. NPDC050704. The sequence goes on from NZ_JBFAHW010000036.1 coordinate 81,949, forward strand.
CAGAATCCGCTGCCCGTGTAGCCGGCCCAGTCGGAGTCGATGGTGCCGGTACAGACAGCCGGGGAGCTCTCGGCCTCGTAAACGGTGGACGCGGCCTGCGCCGTGGTGCCGGACAGCGCGACGAGCGCGCCTGACAGCAGGCTGACGCATGCGATGACGGGTCTCAACTGCATCGTTTGTCTCCAGGTTGGTTGGCTAGCCTGACCAGGGACTCGGTGACAGGGGTGGTCGAGGAACCGCGTGACGGCGGCGGGTGTTCGGTCCGCCCGCCGCCGAGCGAGCGCACATGCATGGGGCTGACCCTTTTCTGTGGCGGTTCAAGGTGCGATGATGCGGCCGGTTCAACGACATGAATGGACACGGCGGCCGGACATCGCATCCGGCCAGGGAAAGCGCTTTCTGGGGACGCTAAGGGCCTGCCGTGAACGCGTCAATAGACGTGTACTTGATCCTTATTCACAGACATGAACTGCCGAGTGATCGGTCCGAGGCTGCCGACCAGCCGTTGGACGCAGGCGGCGCGGCCCACCGAGGGCCGCTTCCGCGCAGGTCGGCTACCGAACCGACAGCGGCTCGTCGCGGACGGACGGCATCCACCGCGTCGGTACTCATGAGGTCGGCACGGGTGATGTCCTCGGCCTCCGCCGTATCCACGGAACCGGAGCAGACGCTCCAAGAGGAGGCGCACCGATGGAAGCTGTGCCGATGAAGGCCGTACTCCCGATCGGCAGGGCCGGATCCGTGCGGACGCTGCTGTCGGCTGCGCTCGTCATCATGTCCGTCGCCTGCACCTCGTCGGGCGACAGCGGTGGCGGCGAGCCGGCGTCGTCCTGTGCGTCCCGGGTCGAGTACCAGGGCCGCATGTACTGGGGCACAGCGGCCGGGGACTTCACCCTCGGGAAGAAGCTCGGTGCCGCCACCCGTCCGCCGTGCGACGACACGCCGAACGATGACGGCGACGGTGAAATAACGCCGACCTCGACGACCGTCTACGCGATCAAGGGAGTGGCCCCCGGCATCGCCATCGCGTTGGAACACCCGTCCGATGACGTCATCTTCGTCAACGGCGACTCCGGCAAGAAGTTGCCTGAGATCAGGAGGATGATCCACGGGTAGGCCAACCGCCGTGCACCGCCGCCCTGGTCGACGGGGCGGTCCTACGGATCGTGGCGCGGACCTGGGACGACGAGTCGGCAGTGTGCCCGGGGTGCGGGGAGTCGTCGGACTGGGTCCACTCGCGTCACCTCCGGCAGATCGCGGGTCCCGCCGGGCCCGTGTCCGGCGGGACCCTCGGGTCAGCGGAAGTTCACGTCGCTGCACAGGAAGTACGTCTGGTCCATGTGCGAGGCCTGCCAGATCGTGTAGACGACGTGCCGACCGCTGAGGCCGGACGTGCTCACGTCGATCGAGTAGTTCTGGCTGGGCGCGTACTCGCCGGTCCGCGCGACCAGTTGGAGGTCGTTCCACGTCAGTGGCTGGGTCGTGGGGTCGAAGCCCTGGCGGGTGACATAGACCAGGAAGTAGTCGGCGCCATGGCTGGCCTGGTCGTACAGCTGCACGGTGAAGTCACTGTCGATGTCCGTCGTCTTCCAGGCACCCACGGTGTCCAGGGAGTTGTATCGGCCGCCCTCGGTCCGGCCGCCGCTGCACAGTTGCCCGTCGGGGACGGCGGCCGGGAAGTTGCCGCCCGAGCCGTTGCGGTACAGGCCGTTCCAGTTCCACATCGCGTTGGGATTGTCCTGCCATGCCTGCCAGCACATGGGGTCTTCCTGTGCCATGGCGGGGTTCTGGAAGTCGCTGCCCCACCGCAGCCAGCAGCCGTAGTTGCGGGACGCCGGGTCGATGACCGAGCCGTGGGCCGAGGCCGTGCCGCTCGCGGGGATGAGGCAGAGCACCGCGGCGGTGAGCAAACTCAGGGCGAGCGCCAGGCGATGCCGAACGGAATTGAGCCGATCATGACAAGTCATGGCTGAGATCTCCCTTTCCTCGTACGGGGGATGTGGGGTGTGCGGGATGGGAGCGCTCCCATAGCAGTGAGGCTGCGCCTCATGAAACAGCGGCGCAACACGTGATTGCGCCACATCTGTGAGCCGACGGCGCTGTCGATGCGTTCGACGTGCACGCAACGTGCCAGGCGTGGCGTTCCGGCTGTCCCCCGGTCGGGCAGGGGGTCTTTCCACCGCAGAGCCGGGGGACAGCCGGAGCGAGACGCGTCGGTTACGTCTATAGCGTGCTGGTGCAGGAGACCTTCCCCGTTGGTCACGGCGCTCGTTGTCGGCTTGGGGCGCACATGCCCTGATCGTGTGCGGAGGAACGGAACATGCGCAGGCACACCGGACACACCCATGGATCATCCAGTCGAAGGAGCCGCACTCGATGGACCGGATCAACGCCACGCGTCGGAGCGTGCTGGCGCTCGGCACCGCTGCGGCAGCTACCCCCCTGCTCGGCGGAGTGCCGGCCCAAGCTCTTGCCGCGACGGGGGAGTTGGACGAGTTGGGCATCACCGAGCTGCGTCGGCGGATGGCCGACGGGCGGCTCGACGCCGAACGGCTCACCCGCTACTACCTGGAACGGATCGAACGTCTCGATCCGGTCCTGCGCGCGGTGATCGAGGTCAATCCCGACGCGCTGCGAGAGGCCCGTCGTCTGGACGCCGAAGGGAACCGCCGCAGGCCGCTGCACGGCATGCCGGTCCTGCTGAAGGATCTGGTGGAGACCGGGGACCGGATGCACACCACGGCCGGATCACTCGCCCTGGAAGGCCTCCGTCCGACAGCGGACGGCACGGTCGCCGCCAGGCTGCGCGCGGCCGGTGCCGTCATCCTCGGCAAGACCAACCTGAGCGAGTGGGCCGGCGGTATGTCGCTCACCCATCACGCGGGGTGGAGCGCTCGTGGTGGGCAGACCCGGAACCCGTACAAGCTGGACCGTTCGCCGAACGAGTCCAGTTCCGGTGCGGCGGTCGCCGCCGCGGCCAACCTGTGCGTCGCCGGGATCGGTACCGAGACGAACGGTTCGATCATCGACCCGTCTTCGGCGAACTGTGTTGTCGGAGTGAAGCCGACCGTCGGACTGGTCGGGCGTGGAGGCGTGATCCCGGGTGTGCCCAGCCAGGACAGCGTCGGGCCGATCGCGCGTACGGTTCGCGACGCCGCGATCATGCTCGGCGCCCTCGTCGGTGTCGATGACCGCGATCCGGCGACCAAGGCCAGCCGCGGGCGCTTTCACCGTGACTACACCCGGTTCCTGGATGCCGGAGGGCTGCGCGGTGCGCGGATCGGCGTACCACGAGCCGTCTACTTCGGTTACAGCCACCATGCCGACGAGATCGCGGAGCGGGCGATCGCCGCGTTGCGCGAGGCCGGCGCGACCGTGGTCGACCCGGCCGACATCCCGACGGCCGAGCAACTCGAGGATCTGCCCAGCTCGATGGTCGTCCAGGCGTACGAGATCAAGCGCGGGCTGAACGCCTACCTGGCCGGCGCCCGCGGCGACCACCCGCGCAGCTTGGCGGAGCTGATCGCGTTCAACCGCGCGCACGCCGACCGCGAACTGCGTTACGTGCGGCAGGACGGGCTGGAGGCGGTGCACGAACTGGACTTCACCGAGCGCGAGTACCGCGAGGCGCTGGCCACCAACCACCGGCTGTCGCGCGCCGAAGGCATCGACGCGGTGCTGCGCCGGTTCCGCCTGGACGCGCTGGTGATGCCGACCACCGGACCGCCGGCCAAGATCGACCTGATCCGCGGGGACAGCTACGGCGGCGGCGCCTCCACACCCGCCGCACTCGCCGGATATCCCGCGATCAGCGTCCCGGCAGGCTTCGCGTTCGGCCTGCCGGTCGGCCTGACGTTCATGGGCACGGCGTGGAGCGAGCCGACTCTGCTCCGCCTGGCCTACGCCTATGAGCAGGCCAGTCGAGTGCGCCGACCGCCGACATACCGTCCTGCTGACGTCGGCTTCTGATCCGACCGGGCCGCTGTTCGGCTTCGCGGCCGGATGGTGGCGGTCGATGGGGTGGATGACGAGGCCGCCGAGCCTGTTCGTCCGCGTCGCGGTCGCCGACCACGCCGCGCCGCCTACGAGGCCTTCCTCGTCGGCAGGCTCAGCGGCCTGCGCCGCTCGTACTGGGGAGGGCTCGCGGTATCCGGCGCGCGGTGAGTGCGCCGAGTGCGCTGTGGAGGACGCAGGCCGTGACGGCAGCGGCGTGCAGACCGGTGACGAAGGCGGTTCTCGCGTCACCGGTCACCGCGGGCGTGAGGCCGGGCATCTGGAGGGTCTCGTTGAGGGTGCCCGCGAGCTCAGGTCCCTGGAGCCGGAAGATCAGGGCGGCCAGCGAGCCGAGGAGCGCGATACCGAGAGCGTTGCCGATCTCGTTGCTGGTCTCGGCGATCGCGGCCGCGGACCCGGCGCGTTCTGCGGGAACCGCGGCGACGGCGGTGTCGGCGACAACGCTGAAGGAGATGCCGTAGCCGATCCCGGCGATCCCGGTGGACGCGATGTACCAGCCGGTCCCGCCGTCGACGCTGGTGGGCAACAGCAGAAGCAGACCCACGGCGATGAGGACGTGGCAGGTGATGAGCGCCGCTCGTGTGCCGATACGCGCGACCAGTACTGGTGTGACGATGCAGGTGACGGTGAGTACAGCGGCGCCGGGGAGCGCGACGAGAGCCGCGTCCAGGGCGGACAGCCCAAGGACGGACTGGAGGTAGACGCCGCCGAGGTAGGCCACTGCGGACCATGCGGCCAGCGGCAGAAGCCCGGTGATGACGGCGATCGTGAACACCCGGTCGCGGAACAGCCGGAAATCGATCAGCGGGTGTTCGAGGCGGAACTGCCGACGGGCGAACCGCCACAGGGTGACGATGCCGACGATCCCTGTGACCACCGAGGTCGCTGTCAGCCCCGCCACGGCAGCGTGCTTGATCGCGTAGACGGTCAGCAGGATGCCCGCGGCGGAGAGCAGCACGCTCACGGCGTCGACGCGGCCGGTCCGGGTGGCGCGCACCTCGCGGAGCAGGACCGGGGCCAGTAGCAGAAACAGCAGGACCACGGGGAGGTTGATCAGGAAGACCGAGCCCCACCAGAAGCTGCTCAGCAACTGTCCGCCGACAACCGGGCCGATCGCGAACCCGGCGGCGAAGGTGGCCGCGAAGATCCCGATCGCGTTCGCCCGCCGGCGCGGATCGGTGAACAGTTCGCTGAGCACCGCCAGCGCCGACGGCAGCAGCGTGGCACCGGCCACGCCCATCAACGCCCGGAAGGCGATCAGCAGTTCCGGGCCGGATGCGAACGCCGCTCCCGCTGAGCCCGCACCGAACACCGCCGCGCCGGTCATCAGCAGCTTCAGCCGCCCGTACCGGTCGCCGATGTTGCCGAACGCGATGAGCAAGGACCCGACGGCGAATCCGTAGATGTCCAGGATCCACAACGCCTGATCGGCAGTCGGCGACAGCGCCTCGGTGACCTCGGGCATCGCCAGGAACAGGACCGAACTGTCCATGGCGACCAGCAGGACCGGACCGAGTATCACCAACAGGCCGAGCCACGCCCGGAGTTCGGGTGAGTGAGGAACACGCTGCTCATTCATGCCCCTGACGTTGCGGCGCGGTCCGCGCGGCAACCAGCCCCGCGTCATGGGTACACCTCACAGGGGCACGCGGACACCGACCGTGGCGCCTACGCTCGCAGACATGGAGCTGGAGAGCCTCGGGGCCTATCTCAAGACCCGCCGCGACCGGGTGACGCCTGCCGACGTCGGACTGCGCACGTACGGCACCGCCCGCCGCGTACCGGGCCTGCGCCGCGAGGAACTCGCCCAGCTCGCCGGTGTGAGCGTCGGCTACTACACGCGGTTGGAGCAAGGCCAGGCCGGTGCTGCCTCCCCACAGGTCCTCGGGGCGCTCGCCCGCGTGCTCCAGCTTGATCCGACGGAGACAGCGCACCTGCACAACCTCGCCCGTCAGCCCACCGCATCACGCCTGGTCCGTCCCCGCCCTGAGCGGCCGCACCCACGAGTACTGAAACTCCTGGAGTCGCTGGGGGAGACCGCACCGACCGTCGTGCTCGGCCGCCGCGGTGACGTGCTGGCCTGGAACCGCACCGGACACGCCCTCGTCGCGGAACACGTCGACTTCGACGCGCCCCACGATCTCGCGCGACGGCCGTCCGTCCCGCGGATGTTCTTCCTCGACCCTCTCGCCCGCGACCTGCACCGGAACTGGGACGAGCTGGCCCGAACCCATGTCGCGTACCTCCGGCTCACCGCGGGCAGGTACCCCACGGACGCCCGGTTGGCCGAACTCATCGGCGAACTCGCCATGCGCAGCGGCGACTTCGCCACTCTGTGGGCCAAAGGTGACGTCGCGGACTGCACAGTGGGCACCATGCGCCTGCAACATCCGACCGTCGGCAGGGTCGACGTCGACTATCAGGTGTGGCTCCAGCCCGACAGTCCCGACCACCGGCTCGAGGTCTACACGCCCCACGACAGCGCCTCGGCCGACGCGCTGCACCTGCTGTCCGGTCAAGTCGCCGGTCAACAGGAACCTGAGGTGGCTCTCTCCGGGTCGTCCCGGCGCTCGGACAGGTAGCCCGCCGCTCATCACGCTCATTCACACGGCGGTTCCACGGCCCGGAGGGGCCGTCAACCACGACAGACGGAGTTCTCATGGCTGTTTCGCTCATCAACCCGGACGGGCATGTCCGAGTCCCGCTCTACCATCACGTCGCGGTGGCGACGGGGAGCAGACAGGTCCACATCGCGGGGCAGGTCGCCTGGGACGAGAACGGTGATCTCGTGGCACCGGGCGACCTCGCCGGGCAGGTTGCCCAGGTCTATCGCAACGTGGCCAGAGCGCTCGACGCGGCAGGAGCAACGTTCCACGACGTCGTCCGCTTCACCTGGTACGCCGCGGGCTGGAAGCGGGAAATGTACGAGGACTTCAACGAGGGCGTCGAGCAGGCGGCCCGCGAGTTCGATCTCGCAACGCCGCCGCTCGCGCTGATCGGGGTCGACATCCTCTTCGAGCCCGGCATTCTCGTTGAGGCCGAGGTCACCGCGGTCGTCGAGTAGGAGGCGATCGCCGCACCGACCTCTGCGGAGCGTTGTCGGGGATGACGGCGGCCGGAGTTGGCGGTATGCAGTGTCTGTGCGGCATGCGCAGGGCCGGAAACGCCTTGTACAGCCGCGGAGTTCTGTTCGACACCTCGCCCGAGCTGACGGTCGAGCACCTGAGCGCCCTGTGCTTCGGCCGCACCGAACGGTCCACGCTGGAGGCGTACGTGCACGATGTTGACGACTGGTGGGGGACGCTCCGGTTGACCGACGCCCTCGTGCGCGGTCGGAGCGTGGGCGCGCGAGCCCCACGAAGCGAGGTCGTGGCATGAGGGCGATCGTCGTGGGCGCGGGCATCGGGGGACTGGCCGCGACCCTGAGCCTGCGCCGCGCCGGCCATGAGGTCACGCTCGTCGAGCAGACACCGCGGTTCACCGAGATCGGTGCCGGGATCCAACTCGCACCGAACGCCACCCGCGTGCTGCGCCGACTGGACCTGCTCGACGCGGTCGCCGCACAGGCGGCCCGCCCCTCCGACGTGAGCTTCCGCACCTGGTCCGACGGGGCCGAGATCTGCCGCTACACGCTGGGGCGCGAGGCCGAGGACACGTTCGGGGCGCCCTACCTCCTACTCCACCGAGCCGATCTGCACGAGGTCCTGGCCGCCGCGGTGCCACCCGGGTCGGTGCGCCTGAACACCCTTGTCGTGGGAATCGACCAGGACGACGAGGCCGCCTACGTGACCACGGCAAGCGGCGAGCGCCTGCGGGCGGACCTCGTCGTGGCCGCCGACGGGATACGGTCCGCGGCCCGTCAGTGGCTCTTCGGCGCGGACGAGGCGGTCTTCTCGAAAACCGCTGCCTACCGGGCACTGCTCCCGGCCGACGAGGTGGCCGATATGGACTTGCCGGACCTCGCCGTCTGGCTCGGACCGGCCCGGCACTTCGTCCACTACTGGGTGCGTCGTGGGGAACTGCTCAACGTCGTGGCCGTGTTCACGGCGGAGGCGGCGCAGGAGTCCTGGACCGCTCGCGCGGAGCCGGGAGAACAGCTGCGCGAGTTCGACGGATGGGACTCCCGGGTGCTCAAGGTCCTTGAACGCGCCGGGCAGGTGTTCCGCTACGGCATCTACACCCGTACGCCGCTCGCGCGGTGGAACATCGGGCGGGTGACCCTGCTGGGCGACAGTGCCCACGCGATGGTCCCGTTCCAGGCCCAGGGTGCGGCGCAGGCGATTCTGGACGCGGCCGTGCTCGGCGACGCCCTCGCGGGTGCGACACCGGCCGGGGTCCCCGACGCGCTCGACCGGTACGTGCGTCGGCGGCTCTCGACCGCCACGAACATGCAGGCCGGTGCCGCGCGGGCCGGCGAGGAGTTCCACCTGCCGGACGGGCCCGAGGCGCGGGCGCGGAACGCCCGCATGGCGGCATACGCGGCCGAGCACCGGTTCCTGCCCCAAGCGACCGCGTGGGCGGCCGACGCCCTTGACGAACAGGCACCGTCATGACTGGTCACGGGGCCGGCGGGCGGCCGACGTTGTGGTGGGGCGGCAGCAGTAGGGGGCCGGAGTCCGGCGGATCAGGTCGGCGGTCCGGGCGTCACACGGTGCAGTCGACGTAGAGGGCGTGCGGGATCTTGAGGTAGTTGGCCCAGTGATCCTCTCCGTAGGCGGCGACCCCTTCGGCGGAGACCCGGGGTTGGACCCAGGTGACGGTGGTGAAGCCCGCCTCGTGCAGGGCGTCCTCGTACGTCCGGCGCGACCACCGGTAGGGGACGAGGGGGAACTCGTCGAAACCGGGCACCTTCACCACCGCCGGGGCCCCGGCGCCGTCCCGGGTGGCGGGGCCGATGGAGAAGTCGATGCCGTAGTGCTTGTACCAGCCGGGTTCGACGGCGACATCGGGGTTGAGCGTGGCGAAGACGAACCGGCCGCCCGCCGGGCGGAGGGCGCGCCGGGCGGTGCGGCAGAAGCCGGCCAGCGCCTGCCGGGTGGGCGCGAAGCACAGCACGTACACGGAGGACACCAGGTCGAAGCGGCCGTCGAGCTCGGGATCGCCCTCCGCGGGCGGGGTGGTGGCCTCGCGCGACAGGTAGGTGATGTCGAGACCCGCGGCGGCCGCGCGGCGCCGGGCGAAGTCGAGCATGCCGTCGGAGCTGTCGATGCCGGTGACGGTCGCGGCGCCGAGCTCGCGCAGCCTGCGGGTGTACAGGCCGCTGCCGCAGCCCAGATCCAGCACCGCCCGGCCTCCGATGTCGCCCAGGAGCGCGAACAGGGTGTGGGCCTCGACGTGTTCGCGGAGGGGCAGGGCGCTGGCCATACGTTCGTATGCCTCGGCCAGGTCGTCGAAGTCCGAGGCGCGTCGGTCCTCGTCCATGGTCTGGTCCTCCCGCTCACGGCCGATGGTCCGCCCCAGGGGGCGGTCGGGCAGCGCTGCGCGCGGTCATGGTAGCGCGGCTGTACTCCCAACGCGCGGTGCAATCAAGGCAGTTGCCGGCCGCCGCACCCCGTGGGTACCGCACACCATCGGGCCTACCGCGGCGATCGGTACGCGTCACCACCCGACTGCACCCCGAAGAGATCAGTGATCGTCGAGTTCGGTGAAGAGGGTCAGTTGAAGAGCGCCCGGTGCCTCAAGCCGGGAGTTCAGTGAGTTCCAGGGGGTGCGCGTCGGCTCGGCGACCACCTCGGCTCCGGCGGCGGCCAGTTTCGATGTGGTGGCGGCGGAGTCGTCGACCTGGAAGGCGACCCGGATGTGGCCGGCCACTCGCCGGCCGACCTCGACGTCGTCGATGAAGGCAGCGTGGTTCGGATCAGTCAGTTCCAAGGTGGCTCGGCCGGCGTCGAGGATGGTGACACGTCCGCCGGGAGAGGTGAAGGCGCCGCGCTCGCTCAGGCCGAGGACGTCTCGGTAGAAGTGGAGCGCCGCGTCGTAGTCGGCTGCCGTGACCACCAAGCGGAGTTCACGGACGGTGGGTTCGTCGGACATGTCGGCTCCTTGAAGATCGCGAGTACTGACTCGTCAAACCCTGTGATCGGCCAGCCGATTCCCTGGCCGGAGGGGTTTGTTGGAGGTTCGATGATCTCGCCTCTCGCCTCTCGCCTCTCGCCATCCCGCCCTGGGCTGTCCCATGGCGGCGCGGCGCTGACCGGCGAGGTAGGCGCTGGTACATGCGCCGCCCCGGCGCCAGGCTCCCGAACGCCCGCCCGCCCGCCGAATCCTGGTCCCAGCTCCCCGCTGGGGAACCCTGAACCCTGCCCTCCGATCGGAACTGCTTGCTTCGCCTGGGCGGTGTGGCGACACTGACCGGACGGAGGCACCAAGTAGGTGCCGTAGACGGGCATGGTGGCGTCATGGTGAAGCGAACTGTCGCGCGGATTGCTGCACTTGCACTGATCGTGGGCAGTGCAATCGTGCTCACCGCCGGAACGGCCACGGCCCAAGACGGTGTCGTGTACCGCCCCAACCCCAACTGCGGCACGTGCTGGTAGTGCCCGATTGACGTGGAGGCGTGATGTTGAAGCGGACTCTCGCGCGGATTGCCGCAGTCGCGTTCATCGTGGGTGCGGTTGGGTCCGCCGTCGGAGTGGCCCATCAGGGCGGGCCGGAAAGTGGCGTCGTGGCTCGCCCCATGCCCGTCTGCGGCCACTGCTGGTAGTCCCCGACCGACGCGGAGACAGTTCGACCGCGATACGGCGGCACGCTCATGAGCGGGGACATGGCCGCTCGTGCTCTCGCTTCGGGTCTTGTGGCGCCGGGCTGCTCTCCCGGCCCACGCCCGAACCATGTGCACGGCGAGTGTCGCGACGCGCTGACCAGAGCGAGCGCTTGGAACGGGCGCTGGAAGGCCGGCCAATCCCTCACGATGAGGAGACCCGCCAGATGCCGGCCGCTGCGAGTGCGCTGGAGCTCGGTGACCGACGCAGCCCTTCGAGGGTGAGCGCCACCAAAGAGGCGATGGTCCGCGAGTTCGCGCGCTTCCAGAACCCGCAGGAGACACGGGAGGACGCCGGATCCGGGGACGGCCTGGACGAGTCGGAGCTCCATCGTGAGGAGATTGAACTGCCCGACGGCGGTCAGCTCGTCCTCACCGACATCGAAGGCATCACACCCGAGCGTGCCGAGAAGACGGCTGCCCGCATCGCTCGCATCCTGAACAGCAAGGAAAGAGTCCACCAGAGGTGAGCCGTGCAATACCCGACGGCCCCGGCAGTTGGGGGCAGCTGTGATCGAGCCGCAGCCGCGCGTCCAGATCCACATCCTGACTCCTGAGGACGGGGACGACGCTGACCTCACCGACTTGGGCCTGGTCAAACATTGGAGGCGAGCGCTACCTGTTCCGGAAGCTCCAGGGTTTCGACTCGGCCGTACGGCAGGTGCGTTCTGCCATGCCGGATCTCCCGCTGGAGCAGGTCGAGCGCCTGCTGCGCGAGTGCTCAGAGTTCAAGGACTTCGACGAGCTGCTGGGCACGGTCGAGTCAGTGGCACCGCTGGACATCACCCCGGTGTCCGACGAGCCTCTCCAGCCCGTACGTCCACGCGGCCGTGCGAATCGGTGGGTAGTTGCTGCTGCGTTGGCGCCTGCGCTTGCAGGGAGTTGGGCGTTGAGTTACGTCACCGCCGGGAGCCCGGCAGGAACTTCAGCGAGTGCATCGGACACGAGTCCGTCGCCGAGCTCCACCGGGCAGCCCGCAGTGAAGCCGTTCGCCAACCTCGAAGCGGAGCGCACGGATGCGGACGGCATGGTGAATCGAGTAAGGCGGCCACTGGGCCGGACAGCACGATCTTCACCTTCTCGTACGGTTCTGAGCGTATAGGGCTGAGGATCTTCGGAGACGCGGACTATGCGGAGACGTGGGTCCGGCAGGACGGTACGACCGAGCTGTACCCCAACCTCTCCCGTTCTGGCCGGTACGTGCTCTGGGCCACGGACAGGGAGCGGTTGTCGGAGTACGCGGATTTGCTCCGTACAGAGGAGACCCGCCAGTCGGCGACCCCGCACATGATGGGCTCGTCCGTGCCGCTCCCGGCTCGTCTTGCCGCGCTCGCCCTAGGTACGTTGGGGCTGGACGAGCGGGATGTGGAGACCATCCTGTACTCGCCGGACAGTGCGCCGGTTGACGAGCCCGTTCTCCTGGCCGCGCGAGCAGTGCTCGGTGTGTGGGGGGAGGGGGGCGACCGTTCCGCGGTTCACGGGCGGTGACGACATTGCGGCGATCGCCGTCGGTCTCGATCGGCCGACTTGGTGTCCCCGCCCGAACACACCACGGACATCGTCCCCCGGGTGGCACCCATTGTGGACCGGGCGCCTCCTTCCAAGCCGACCGGGAGCACCGGGACGCACCCGACCACGCCGTCACGACCCCTGTCTCCGGGCCGGGTCACCCCTTGGACCACTGTGTTGGCATCTGCCATGGTGGGGACGTGAACGAGGGGGAACGCGAGACTCTGGCCATCGCTTTGGACCATGCTTGGCGCTGGTATGAGAACCGCCGTAGCCGGGCCATGACGTTGCTACAGATGCTTTTCGGATGGCTGGCGATCTGTGGCGCGGCCTACGGGGTCGCCGTCCAGGCAGATGAATTCGGACTTGCTGGAACGGTCTGTCTGGCAGCAGCCGCGGGTGTACTTGGATATGACATCGACTCCGCCCGCTTGCGTGCCTCCGCACAGCTCGCGGCGGAAACCGTAGCCGAGCTGCAAGGTCGCCTTGCCGACGCGTTGTCGATGGAAACCCTGCGGCTTCACCAACGAGAGTCAGCTCACCGCACTTCTCCAAGGCGCCTGCTGGGACAGGAGCTGGAACGTTGGATGACGGCCTTCAGCGTGCTGGTCGCGCTCATCGCAGCCCTCTACACATGGTTTGTGCTCCCCTGACGAACGACCACAGTTAGCGAGACGGCTCGAACGGGCAAACGGCAACTGCTTCCACGTGCAGCCGGATGTCGGCACGAACACGATCGCAGCCAGCACCTCCCGATTGCTCAACGATTCCCACGTTGGCAGGCTATCGAACAGCCAAATGAGATGACGACCGATACTCCAGCAGTCGATCGTGATCTTCATGGAGGACTGCCTGGCGGCGACGGTGGCTACGGCGGACGCGGGCATGGTCGCATCGTCGCCAGGTGGTTGAGCTCAAAGGCGCGCAGGTCGTCGCGGACCTGATCGGCATCCACCTAGTGATCGGCGGAGGCCTCACTGCTCGGGTGCCACCGGAACCAGAGGTCTCCTCCGTCGGGCCGGTAGCGGTCTCCGTCGTCCAACCGCACCTCGCCCATCATCCGCCGAGCATCGTCCGGCGCCTGACGATGTGGCGCGAGGAGCAAGTCCAGTTCGTCGTAGCGGGCATCGACCCCTCCGTTCGCCGGATGCTCCTCCCTCCCGGCGTCAGAAACCTCGTACCTGGCGTAGATTGCCCACTGTTCGCGCTCCATCGCCACTGCCGACTCGCTCGCGGGCCAGACGAAGTACTCGTCGGCCACGTTGGCTGGGTGGTGGTCCCAACCCTCGAAGTAGTGCGGGACACCATTGATGACCGCGAGTCCTTGACGCGGCCCGTCGTACCAATCCAAGACGGAGTACGCGCGCTCGAAGCCGTCCGCGATCAACTGCTGCTCATACCAAGGCCCAGGCACATCGGCAGGCTACCGGCCGGCGGCCTCCGCATCCATGATCACGATCTATGGCTGGAGTACTAAGCTGTCGGGCCATGGATGCGGGACCTGCGGCGTTGCTTGGTGCGGCCGTTGGAGCCCTGGGCACCGGCGGTGCCACGCTGGTCACCGGGTTTCCGGGCCGTGGGCAAGCTCGGATGCAGCTCCGCGCCGAGCATGCCCTGTTGCTGCGCGAGCCGCGGCGCTCCGCATACGTTGCATTCACCCAGTGCTTCCATGAGGTGCACGCTCTCCACGCGGAGGCAGCCAAGGCCGCGTCTGCGGTGGCGGAAGCGGGAGAGCCGGACCGCGGCAGGCTGCTGCGCGACGCCGACGACGCCTATGAACGGGCCGGTGAACGGCTGCACGGGGAACTCCAACAACGGCAGTCGGCCGTCACTGTCGAAGGCCCACCCGTCGTCACAACTGCCGCCTTCGAGGCGCAGGACGCCCTGCTCGCCTCGCGCGTCGAGTTGTCACGCTGGATCCGGCAGTTGGAGCGCGGAGCCACTGCGGAGGATCACGAACGCGCGACGGACGACGCACTGTTGGCCGTGCACCAACCGCTGGTGTGCTTTCTGAACGCGGCTTCCGCCGCCTTGGCAGAGGATGGCCTCAACCTGTAGCGAACCGTTCCTAAGTACTGAGTGGGAGTGCGTCCTGTTGCCAGGACTGCTGCTCAGCCGGGTGCCCCGAACGGTGCTGGGCGCCCTGGTTCCCCGCGTTCGCTCCACTAC